>JAHJSJ010000314.1 GCA_018830415.1 Alphaproteobacteria bacterium
GGGAGCCTTGGTTGCAACAAGCCCGCGAATATGCGCAATCAACGGCTGCGGATCATCAGTGGACAGCAGCGGGCGCAAATCGCTGCCACCATCGCCGAACAGGCACAAATGCAGCCGCCCGTCGGACGACAGCCGCAGCCGGTTGCAACTGGCGCAGAAATCTTTTGCATAGGGCGCGATGATCCCGATCCGCCCCTTGGCATCGGGGTGCCCCAGCTCAACCGCTGGCCCGGCCCCCGGCGCACGGGGCAGGCGGTGCCAGCCTGCCGCCTCCAACCGATCAATCACGCTTTGCCCGGCGATGTGGCGGTCGCGGAAAAACGCGGCGTTATCATTGGTGCGCATTACCTCGATAAAGCGCAGCGAAAGGTCGCGGGCGCGCACGAAATCGACCATCGCCGCCAGTTCATCATCATTGACCCCGCGCATCAACACGGCGTTCAATTTGATTGCATCAAACCCGGCGGCTTGAGCAGCCTCGATCCCGCGCAGCACTTCGGCCAATCGGTCGTGCCCGGTGATCGCGGCAAAGCGCGCCGGGTCTAGCGAATCGACGCTGACGTTGATCGCGCTGATCCCCGCATCGCGCCACGCCTGCGCGCGCTGCGCCAGGCGATAGCCATTGGTGGTCACCGCCACGCGGCGGATGCCCGACACCGCGGCGACCGCGCGCGCCACATCCTCGAAATCGCGCCGCAAGCTCGGCTCGCCGCCGGTCAGCCTGACCTTCCACAGGCCCAATTGCGCGAAGGCTGTCACCGCACGGCGGATTTCATCGACCGACAGTTCGACCGGGCGGTTGCACGGTTTGCGGTAGCCATCAGGCAGGCAATAGGTGCAGCGGAAATTGCACACCTCGGTCAGCGATAGGCGCAGATATTCGAACCGGCGGCCAATGCCATCTTGCAAGGGTGCGGCGAGCGGCAGGATATCGGGGGAACGGGCGATGGTCACTGCACCAGCGGCCCATCGGCAATCGGCAGATCGACCCCGGTGATGGCGGTGCGGCTGGCAAGGATCGAAAGATATTGCGCCACCGCCTTGCGATAGCTGGCTTCCTCCAGATAATCGCGGATGGCCTCCTCCACCGCTTCGAACGGTAATTGCTGCCCATCGGCCCGCCGTCCGGCGCGGATGACGTGCACGCCAAAGCGGGTGCGCACTGGCTCGGCGCACAATTGCCCTTCGGCCAGCGCGAACAACGCCGATTCGAATTCGGCCACGGTCTGGCCCTTGCCAATCTGGCCGAGATTGCCGCCCTGCTCCTTTGATGGGCAAGCGGATTTGGCCCGTGCCAACTCGGCAAAGCACCCCGGGTCGGCCTGCACCGCACGTATTGCGGTGCGTGCATCGCCCACTGCAAGACCATAGGCAAAGCTGTCATCAGGGCTCGCGGAAAACAGGATATGTTCGGCCTCGATCAGCGTTTCGCTGGCAAAGCGATCCCGGTGGCGATCATAGAACCGCCGTGCCTCATCCGTGGTCGCCTGCGGCACCGTGATTTCCTGCGTCAACAGCGCATCGATCCGCGCATCATCGGGGGCGAGCGGGCGGCCCTGCGCATCGCAGCGATCCCCGGCTTCGATTGCCAACCGCTCCGCCTCGGCCAGCAGCAATTGCCGGATCGCCAGCGCCTCGGCGGCGGCCTGCCACGCGGCTTCGGCATCGGGTGCGGGGTGGTTCTGCGCCTCGGCAGCGATGGCGGCGGGGCTGATTTCCACCCCGCCCACCTTCACCGCGGCGCGTTCGATTACGTCATCCATGGCTGATGCTCCGGCGCGAACGCACGATCTGGTATCCGCCGCGCCACAGATAGCGCAGCGGGGCGCTGAGCATGTGGACGAGCCGGGTGAAGGGGAAGATCAGCAGGATCGTCAGCCCCAGGAACAGGTGCAGTTTGAAGATGATATGCGCGTCCGCCACATGGCTTGCCGCCCCGCTGCGGAAGGTGAAGATGCCCTGCGCCCAGTTCATGAACTTGATCATCTCGCCGCCATCCAGATGCTGCGCGGACAGCGGGATGGTGGAAAGGCCCAGCGCCAGTTGCAGCCACAGGATCAGGATGATGGCATTGTCGCTGAAGCTGGAATTGGCGCGCACGCGCGGATCGAAGAAGCGGCGGTGGATCAGCAGGCTTGCACCGATGATCGCCATCACCCCGGCAATCCCGCCCGCCACGGTCGCCAGCAATTGCTTGGCCCCGTGGCTGATCCCCAGCGCATCGAACAGCGCAATCGGAGTGAGCAGGCCGATCAGGTGGCCAAAGAAGATGAACAACACGCCGACATGGAACAGGACCGATCCCCACATCAGTTGCCTGCGCCGCAACAGCTGGCTGGAACCCGAACGCCAGCTATAGGGTTCGCGGTCGAAGCGGATCACCGATCCCGCCGCCAGCACCGCCAGCGCGATATAGGGATAGATGCCGAACAGCAGGTGGTTGAGGAAAGTGTCCATGGTTCAGCTCCTGTCGGCAGGGGTGGCGGGCAGCGGTTCGCGCATCCGTTCAAGCATGGCGCTGGCCTGCGGGCAGGCGGCGGCAGGATCGGGCGCGGCTTCGGCGGAAAAGCGGATCTCTTCCTCCTCCCACTGCGCATCAAGCTCTGCCAGCGTTCGGGGGTCTTCGGCAGGCGGCAGCGCCTTTGCCGCCTCCTCGTCCATTTCCAGCCCCGCGATCTCGCACAAGAGCGCGAACACCGGGGCATAATCAGAACCCTTGTCCGCCAGCCGCGCCGCCAGGGCGATCAGCACCACGCCGGGTTCGGCCAGCACCTCGCGCGCGGCCGGTTCGGGCAGGGTCGAACAATAATCGAGGAACAGCGGCAGGTAATCGGGCAGTTCATTGCCCTCCGGCTCCAGCCCGGCATCAAGGTATCGCTGGCGCAGATCGACCATCGCCTGCCCCCGGTCGCGGCTTTCGCCGTGGACATGTTCGAACAGGTGCAGGCTGTGCGCGCGGCCCCGGTCGAAAAGTTCGACATAGGTTTCCTGGCAATCATAGATATCGGCGGTGGCGAGCCGGGTCAGCAGCGGATCAAGCGCGGCAACACCGGCCTGCGGCAAGGCCGGATCAGCCGTCAGCCGCTGACGGATTTCGCCCGCCACCGTTTGCAGATCGCGGGTGGGATATTGCAGCAGCAGCGAGATCAGATGGAGCGATTGCATCAGAACACCTCCCCGGCAATATGTGGCGAAGGGGTCTGGAGTTTCTTGCGGGGCGGCTTGGCGCCGAACAGATTGGTCTCGCTCGATCCGCCCGAACAGCCATTGCCGAAGGAAA
>JAHJSJ010000315.1 GCA_018830415.1 Alphaproteobacteria bacterium
ATCGGCCTTCCAGCTGCCGAGATGCGGCAAGGCATCCTCAGCCAGCCCGACCCGCGCCAGCAGCGCCTGCTTTTGCGCCTGCGTGCCGCCATACAGACTGCGCAGCAGCCACGGCCACTGGATTGCACCAAACGCGGTTCTGAACAGGCGCTCGCCGCGCGTGCAGCGCGCAGCCGCATTCGGCTCGCCGGCCTTGGCGAGCAGCCCGGTCAGCAATTTGGTGGTCATGGTGACAGGGTCTCGACTGTGCGGGAGCGCGCCCTGCAATGGACGCGTCCGGGCCAGTGTTCAATCGCAGATTGCCAGCGCATGAACATTTTCGCCGGAGACCCCGGAACGGGTTCACCTGACGCAAAGGGCCGCCGGATTGCTCCGACGGCCCTGCTATTTGCGTCAGGCGGCGCGCGAAATTACTTCGCCGCCAACCTTGTGCGCGCGTTCTTGGCGAATTCCTCGAAATTGGCCTTGTAGACGCTGACCAGCTCATCGAGCGCGGCGATCGCGTCTTCGCCTTCCTTGGGCGGGAACAGGCTCAATCCGTTGCCGCCCCAAGCCTTGTATTCCTTGTCGATTTTCTGATCATTGCCGAACTGCCGCACCATGAACAGCGTGCGCAAAGAGCGGCCATAGATCGCCGCCTTTTGATAGAACACATCGGCGACGATCAGTTCCGAATAGCATTTCGCGGTGGAATCGGCGCGGCGTTCCTTGACCTTGTTCATGGTCTTGCGTTCGAGCGGGGTTTCGTGCCGGATGATCGTGGTGCCCGGCGAAAGTTTCAGCAGCGCGCGCAGGTCGAGATCCTGCAAGGCATCAAGCTGCGACGGGCTGTCCAGCGCGCTCGCCAGCAAGGTCTTGTTGGTGGCATCCTTGCCTGAATTGATCGCGGAATTGAGCAGGCCGGGGCCAAGCAGGCCCGAGGTCAGCGACTGCATCCGTTCCGCCGGCCAGACATGCAATTCGCAGCCATCCGCAGGCGCTTCGGGCAGCAGGCCTTTGGTGCTGGGGGTATAGTCCGCAGGCGCGCCTTCAACCGCCGGTGCGCCCGGTGCGTCCTGAGCCTGAGCGTCCTGAGCCTGAGCAATGGTGGGCGCTGTGGCGGCCAAAACCAACCCGGCAGCCAGAAATATCCGTAATTTCATCAAGTTCACCTTTCAATCCGTGCCGCGGCACGCGTGCGTAAATCAAGCTTTGAAACCCTATTTCTTGTTCTTTTTGGGCGGGCGGTTCAGCGCCTCGCCAAACCCGTTCACGGTCTTGTCATAGGCGAGCCGGAATTCGTCGAGTGCGGCATCAAGCTGCTCGGGTTCCCTGGGCGGAAACTGCTCCAGCTTGTGCTGCTGATAAGTGCCAAAACTGCGGGTCAACGCGTCGCTGCCGTCGAACTGGCGGAAGCGGAAGATTGCCTTGAGGTACTGACCGGCAAAGACGTCTTCCTGATAGAAGACATCGTCGGTGACCAGTTCGGCATAGCAAGGCGGCGAAGCTGGCAGCAAACGGCCCGCGGTTGTCCTTATCGCGCGACTGGGCAAGGGATAATCATGCACAACAACCGCGTAGTCCGGCAATTGCAGGATCGCGGCGAGGTCCTGTCCGCGCAAAATCTTGGCCTGAGCTTCTGTCGACAGAATGGATTCGGGTAATTTGCGGTATCCATCCCGCCCCTGGATCGCACCATCGACGATCCCGCCGTGGAACCAGCCATTATAGGTCGATCGCACCGCACCGGCAGGCCAGACATGCAATTCGCAAACGGCGACAGTGGTCGGTTGATCGATATCAGCCGCTTCACCCTGCGCCGCCCGCAGCGGCAATCCCAGGGCAAAGCCCATGCAGCCTATGGCCGCGAAAATAACTGACTTCACGCGAATCCCCCCAATTTCCGGGGCGAGAATTAATCGCGACCCAAACCCTTGGCAAGCAGCAAGTCTTGCCCCAGCCCCGGCGGATCACGGTTCATCCGCGCTGCATTGAAACTGGCCACGGCCAGCCTTTCGGAATTGCCGCCCAACCCGCTCGAAAATGCGCGAGCTTGCCTATGGCTGACCTGCGCGCGATGGGGTAGGCGCAATGCGCGCAATCGCCAGAGAGGACAGCAAGATGACCGGGACATTGCTGCTGGTTGGCGGCGGGCACGCGCATGTTGCGGTGCTGGCTGACTGGATCGCGCGCGGAGTGCCTGCGGACACGCGCACTCTATTGCTGACCCCGCAGCCGACATTGCGCTATTCGGGCATGGTGCCGGGCTGGATCGTGGGGCAGCATAGCCGCGATGAAGCACTGGTCGATCTGGCCGCGCTGACGCAGCGTGCCGGGGTTGAGCTGGTGCTCGATTCCTGCACCGGGCTTGATCCCGATGTCCGGCGTGTGCGCACGGCGGGGGGAGGGGAAATCGCCTTTGACATCGCCTCATTCGACACCGGCGGCGAAGGGCGCGGCGCAGCGCTGCTGGGCAATGATCCGCGCCTGATTGACGTGCGCCCGATTGGCGGTTTTGTGGATCGGCTGGCGGCGTTATCGGCGCTGAATCACGTGGTCGTCGCAGGCGGCGGCGCGGGGGGTGTGGAACTGGCCTTCGCGATCCGCAATCGCAGCGGAAACGCCGCCCCGCCGCAGGTAACGTTGGTGACAGGGCAGGACGGCCTGCTCCCCGGATTTGCGTCTGCGGTGCAACGCCGTGTGGCCGCAAATTTGGCGCGGCAGGGGATCGCGGTGCACCACGATGACGCGCGGATCGAAGGCGGCGCGATCATGGCGGGCGCACAGTCGCTGGAACCCGCCGATGCCATCATCACCGCGCTGGGCAGCGCCGCACCGCGCTGGGTGCGCGAAAGCGGGCTGGCTGTCGATGGCGCGGGCTTCATCCGCGTTGACCAGCATCAGCAATCCCCCTCGCACTCACACATCTTTGCCGCCGGAGACATTGCCGCACGGATCGACCGCCCGCTGCCGCATTCGGGCGTGCACGCGGTATTTGCCGGGCCGGTGCTGGCCGCCAATCTGCGCAAGCTTGTGGCGGGAGAAAAGCCGCGCGCCGCCTATCATCCGCGCGCCCATAACCTCTATCTGATGAATACCGGCGACGGATCGGCGATTGCCAGCTACGGCCCGCTTTCGGCCGAAGGGGCTTTCGTGCTGCGCCTGAAGCACTGGATCGACAAGCGCTGGATTGCGAAATATGCTGCACTTGCGAAACAGGCGTAACTTGCGCAGCAATGGCGGCGAATGGGGGGCAAGGAGTTTGTTTTGAAAAAATTTGCTATTCTTGCCGCGCTGGCTGCGCTGGTGGCGGCCTATTTCGTCTTTGACCTTGGCCAATATCTCACGCTTGACGGGATCAAGGCGCTGGCCGCTGATCTGGCTGCGTTTCAGCAGCGCAATCCTGTCGCGGTGATCGCCGGGTTCTTCCTGGCTTACGTGCTGGTGACAGCCGCTTCGTTTCCCGGTGCAGCGATCCTGACGCTGGCGGCGGGCGCGCTGTTCGGGCTGGTTGGTGGCACGGTGCTTGTCTCATTCGCGTCAACCATCGGGGCGACGCTGGCGTTCCTGTCATCGCGCTATGTCCTGCGCGACACGATCGAGGCGCGGTTTGGCGAACGGCTGAAGGCAATCAATACCGGGCTGGAGCGCGACGGGCCGTTCTATCTGTTCAGTTTGCGGATGATTCCGGTATTCCCGTTCTTTGTGGTGAACCTCGTCATGGGTCTCACCCGCATCCGCACCTGGACCTATGCCTGGGTGAGCCAGTTGGGGATGCTGCTCGGCACGATCGTGTACGTGAACGCGGGCACGCAGCTGGCGCAGATCGACAGCCTGTCAGGAATTGCCTCGCCCGGTGTGCTGACGAGTTTTGCGCTGCTGGGCATCGTGCCGTGGCTGGCCAAGGGGATTATCGCGATGTTGAAACGCCGCAAGGTCTATGCCGGGTTTACGCGTCCCAGGAAATTCGACCGCAATCTGGTGGTGATCGGCGGCGGTTCGGCGGGGCTTGTCTCAGCCTATATCGCCGCGCAGGTGAAGGCGAGCGTCACGCTGGTCGAGGCCAAGGACATGGGCGGCGATTGCCTCAACACCGGTTGCGTGCCGTCCAAGGCGCTGATCAAAAGCGCCAAGGTCGCCGCGATGATGCGCAATGCCGACAAATACGGGCTGAAAGCGAGCGAACCCAAGGTGCCGTTCAAGGCGGTGATGGCGCGGGTGCTGAACACGATCAAGACGATTGAACCGCACGATTCTGTCGAACGCTACACCGAACTCGGCGTCGATGTGGTCAAGGGTTACGCCACGATCATCGATCCGTGGACGGTGGAGATTGCCCGCAATGATGGCGGCACACAGCGGCTGACGACGCGCTCGATTATCATCGCCAGCGGAGCGGAGCCTGTTGTCCCGCCGATCACCGGAATCGAAGACAGCGGCTATCTCACCAGCGAAACGCTGTGGGACGCCTTCGCCGGGCTGGACGAAGCGCCTGCGCGGGTCATCATCCTTGGCGGCGGGCCGATTGGGTGCGAGTTGTCGCAGGCGCTCGCGCGGCTCGGCTCTAACGTCACGCAGATTGAAATGATGCCCGATGTACTGGGCCGTGAGGATGCGGATGTCTCCGACCTTGCCCGCAGCGTGCTGGAGGAATCGGGCGTCACCGTGCTCACCGGTCACAAGGCGGTGCGGGTTGAAGGCCGCACGCTGATCGCGGAGCATGACAGCGCAGAGGTCAAGGTGCCCTATGATGCGCTGATCGTCGCGATCGGACGCAAGGCGCGGCTGACCGGGTTCGGGCTGGAGGATATCGGCGTCGATACCAACGCAACCGTCACCACCGACGAATTTCTGGCGACCAGGTTCCCGAACATCTTTGCTGCGGGCGATGTTGCCGGGCCGTATCAGTTCACCCACACCGCCAGCCATCAGGCATGGTATGCCAGCGTCAACGCGCTGTTCGGCACCTTCAGGAAGTTCAAGGCCGATTACCGCGTGATCCCGGCGGTGACGTTCCTCGATCCCGAAATCGCGCGGGTCGGCATCAATGAACGCGAGGCGGCCGAACAGGGCATCGCGGTTGAGGTCACGCGCTACGAACTCGACGATCTCGACCGCGCGATTGCCGAAAGCGAAACGCGCGGCTTTGTCAAAGTGCTGACCGCGCCGGGCAAGGATAAAGTGCTGGGTGCCACCATCGTCGGCAGCCACGCGGGCGAATTGCTGGCCGAATATGTGCTGGCGATGAAGCACGGGATCGGGCTAAACAAGATCCTTGGCACGATCCATTCCTATCCGACGATGGCCGAAGCCAACAAGTTTGCAGCCGGAAACTGGAAACGGGCGCACAAGCCGGAAGGCGTGCTCAAATGGGTTGAACGCTACCACGCATGGCGACGCGGCTGATCGCTCTGCATATCGGGAGAACGAGAGATGCTTACCAAGATTTCCCTGCTGATCATGCGGGTGGGAACCGGAATGCTGCTGGTGCTGTGGGGCGGGGCGCGTCTCTTGAAAGAGGGTATGGGCCCCCATCTGGCCAATAAATACTACGGCGGGATTGGTGCTGACAGCACGCTGCAGCTCGCCTTTGCCGGGTTTGAAGTGGTGCTGGGCCTGCTGGTCGTGTTTGGCCTGTTTCGCAAATATAGCCTGATCGGATCTGCGGTGATTCTGGTTGGCGGTGTGCTGCCGATCTGGCGGCACTTCCTTGATCCCTATGGCCAATACCTGTTTGCCAAGCCCGAAGACGCAAACCTGCTGTTCTTCCCTTCGCTAACGGTGGCGGGCGCGGCGCTGGCGCTGATTGCGCTGCGCGATATGGATACTCTGGCGCTTGATAATCTGTTCGGCAAAAAACGCTGACACCGCCGCAGACAGGAGTAGAATTTGGAACTGTTTGACCAACTGCGAGGTCTGATCGGCCTCGCGGTGCTTGTCGCGCTCGCGTGGGGTTTCAGCGAAGATCGCCGCAGCCATCCCGGCTGGCGCTGGATGCTGGGCGCGCTGGCGTTGCAAGGGCTGCTGGCGGTGCTGATCGTGCGGGTGCCGGTGGTGTGGCAGGCGGTGGGCCTTGCCAATTCCGCGGTCAGCGCGATTGAACAGGCGACGCTCAAGGGATCATCCTACATGTTCGGCTACCTTGGCGGGGCGCCGCTGCCGTTTTCTCTGGCCGAGGGCGCGCAGCCGCCGCTGATCATCGCGTTCCA
>JAHJSJ010000316.1 GCA_018830415.1 Alphaproteobacteria bacterium
CAATCGATCCGCGCGACATAGATATCGAGATCGAGGCCGAGATCGACCTTCACCTGATTGCCGCCATCGGGGTTGATCACGAACAGTTCGACCACCGCATTGTCGGTGCCTGCCGCCGGATAGCGTTGATCGAATACCTTGGTGCCCTTCGCCCCGATCGCCGCACGGGTGACGATACCGACAGAGGCTTCATCGGTGCGCTGCACCACGATGCGGCTGTCATCGGGCGACCACCAGTAACCCGAAAACCGCGCCATTTCTTCCTGCGCGACGAATTCGGCCTCCCCCCAGCGGATGGTGTCGCCTTCCTGCGGGGTGATCGGCACAGCCTCACCGCCCACCGGGCCGACCCACAATCGCCGGTCGCGCACGAAACTGACGAAACCGCCCCGGCTCGACAATTTGGGGTTGAGTTCGGTGCCTTCGGTATCGGTCAACTGGGTGACGGTGCCATCCAGCCTGGCGAGGTAAATGTCACCGTCCAATGGCACCAGCACGCCAGAACCATCGCTCGCCCACTGATAGTTGATGATCCCCTTGAGACTGCCAACGCGTGCGCGTTCACGCTGCATCTTTTCGTCTTCGGACAGTTCTCGGCCACTGCCCAACACTTGCGAATCGACCAGCATCCGCCATTCGCGGGTTTCGATGTCGAAGCCCCACAGATCGTAACGGTCGCGATCATCGGTGCGGTTGCGCAGCAGGGCGAGGAAGCGGCCATCGGGCGACAGCTTCACCTGACGCGGCGCAGGGCCATCAAGACCGGGGCTGGCGAACAGGCGTTCGAAGCTGAGAGTGGGGGTTTCAGTTGTCATCGCGTCCTCCGCTGCGGCAGGAGCGCAAAGCAAGGCGGCAGCAAGTAGCAAGGAACGCATGTCAAATTACACCTCGTCATTGCGAGCCGCCCGAAGGCGGCGCGGCAATCCATTGTCGGACATCGCCGTGCTGGATTGCTTCGTCGCTGTGCTCCTCGCAATGACGAGCGCGAATGGCAAGGGCCACAAAGCAAAAGGGCGGCACCTTGCGGCACCGCCCTTCGCGAATTCAATGGTGATAAGGCCTTACGCCTTGGGCGTGTTGTCGCGGCGCTCAACGATACGCGCGCTCTTGCCGGTGCGGCCGCGCAGGTAATAGAGCTTGGCACGACGCACGACGCCGCGACGCACCACGGTGATGCTTTCGACGATCGGCGAATAGAGCGGGAAAACGCGCTCCACACCTTCGCCAAAGCTCATCTTGCGCACGGTGAAGTTGCTGCCCATGCCGCGGTTCGAACGGGCGATCACGACGCCTTCGTAGTTCTGAACACGCTCACGGTTGCCTTCCTTCACCTTCACGCCGACGCGAACGGTGTCGCCTGCGCGGAAAGTCGGGATGTCCTTGCCGGACTTGGCGATTTCTTCGGCTTCAATCTGCTGGATCAGGTTCATGGCCTGCGTTCCTTGTCTTTTCGCTGCGCGCCAGAGGCAGGCTGGACCCGAGCGCCCTCATGGCGCTCCCACAAGTCCGGCCTGCGTGACCGTGTGTCTTCCTCGCTCCTTGCCTTGCGCCAAGCAGCGATTTTCGCATGATCCCCCGATCGCAGCACTTCGGGGATCGTGCGCCCTTCCCATTCCTGAGGTCGGGTATAGTGCGGGTATTCGAGCAAGCCGTGTTCAAACGACTCCTCCGCCCCGCTGGAAGGCGCGCCCATTACGCCGGGAAGCAGCCGAATGCAAGCGTCAAGGATGGTAAGCGCCGCCATCTCGCCGCCGGACAGAACGATGTCGGCAAGGGAGACCTGCTCGATTTCAGGCCGGGCTTCGAACAGGCGTTCGTCAAAGCCTTCAAACCGCCCGCACAGGATGATCGCCCCGGGGCCGCTCGCGAGTTCGCGGATGCGCGTCTGCGTGATCGGTTTGCCGCGCGGGGTCATGGCGAGGATCGGGCGGCCAGCGGCCGGCGCACTGTCAAGCGCCCGCGCCAGCACATCGCATTTCAGCACCATCCCCGCCCCGCCGCCAGCGGGCGTATCATCGACGGTGCGGTGCCTGTCAGTGGCAAAATCGCGGATCTGTACCGCCTCGCACGCCCACTTGCCCTCGGCCAGCGCGCGGCCCGCGATGCTGTGACCGAGCGGCCCCGGGAACATCTCGGGATAAAGCGTGAGGATGGTGGCGGCAAAAGGGGCGGAGCGCGCTGTCATGCCCGCCGCTTACGCCGGGAAATCAGCCCCCGCAACCACGGCGGGTGTCACCACCATTGCCGCAGCCACGCGCTGCTGGCCTTACGGCGCAGGGCATGAACCGGTTCCCACGGGGTGCCGAGCAGCACGCCTGTACCAAACAGCGCTACCGCCATCGCCGCCTCACCGGCTGGCGGCGCGCTGCGCAGGTGCGGTGCATTGGCGCGCAGGTCCTTCACCGCCTCGATCCCGGCGGCGGTGCGCCGGTCAAACCTGACCCAGCGGATCAGCGCCAGCGCCACCGTCAACACCAGAAGCGCCGCAAGAAACTCGTTCGGCTCGCCCAACGTGCTTCCGGCGCGCAGACGGTAAATGCCGAGCGCGAACAACGCGCCAAAGGGGGTAATCGAAAACCAGCGCAGACGATTGAGCTGATCAGGCCGCAGCATCAGCCCCTGGCGTCGCAGCCGGGCCGCCGCCCGGATGGCGTGAGCGGCAAGAAGATCCTCGGCCTCAGCCCTGCTGAAAGGTTCGCGCAGCCCAAGCAACGCTCGTCCCGCGGGGCTTGCAGGCAAGCCCGGATCGGTGACGCCAAGTGTGCCCTTGCCGGAATCCTCCAGCCCGCCGCGCGCGTAAAGATCGGCGATCACCGAATCGCTATGGGTGGCGCGCCCTCCTGCCAGCATGGCGAGGTCTTCGGCATCTGGCGATTCGCCGCGACGGCCGGCGGCGCGCAGGTGCGCCGGGATCCAACATGCCGCACACGTGCACAACACCAGCAGCATGATGTAAAACAGCAGGAAATCGCTGCCCGTCCAGGACGAGAACAGCTGCATTCTATTAACCTTCCTGCGAGCCATCCCGTTACGAAAACGAGAAAGCCCGGCGCCAGCGCGACCCGGCGTGGAAGGAAGATACCATCAGACAGGTTAATAGGCACCTGATATGGGCTGCTGTGCAATTGGGCGGCAATGCGGTGCCACGAAGCGCCGCTTGCGCCGGCAGCGCCTATTCCTCGACGTAAGCGTGAGCGATCACCAGTCGTTCTGCGTCCCATGCAATCACCGCTGCCGGAATCATCGGCACCATGAAGGTCTTTGGCCCCTTTTCAGGCGCCGGTTCGCGGGCGATTTCGATGATGTCGGTCGCGCCGAAATTTTCGATGGCGAGCACGCGGCCAACAGCCTCGCCCGTGTCAGTCACAACCGGCAGGCCAAGCAGGTCAGCGTGGTAAAATTCGCCCTCAGCCAGCGGCGGCAGCGCTTCGCGCGGCACGGTCAGCGCGGTGCCGCGCAAACGTTCGGCATCGGCGCGGCTGCTGCATTCAGCAAAGCGCGCAACGCCGCCGCCCTTGCCGTCATCGCGGATTTTGAGCAGCGTCAGCGCGCCATCATTGAAGCTTTTGTGATGGGAGAGCGCAGACACGCCTTCCCCGAACAGCTTCAACCGCACTTCGCCCGCCACGCCATGCGCCCCGGCGATGGCGGCAAGGGTGATGGGTTTTTCCGGGCGCGCGGCCCCCTCCTCCGACGTCAAACCGGCAGAGGAGGGGCGCGAAGGCATCAGCCCTAGGCCTGTTCTTCGCCAGCGGCTTCGTCAGCCGCAGGTGCTTCGTCCGCAGCAGGTGCTTCGTCAGCAGCGGCGGGGGCTTCGTCAGCGGCAGGCGCTTCTTCAGCAGCAGGAGCTTCGTCAGCTACAGCTTCGTCAGCGGCAGGAGCTTCTTCCACAGCGGCTTCTTCGGCGGCAGGCGCTTCTTCAGCAGCCACTTCCTCAACCGCCGGTGCGGCAGCAGCAGCCTTGGCTTCTTCCTCGGCAGCGCGGGCGGCTTCTTCGGCCTCAACGATCTTGGCAGCCTTTTCTTCGGCGCGATCCTTGGCCTTTTCGCCCGGCACACCCTTTTTGGGGTTGTTGCGCGCCGCACGTTCCTTGATCCCGGCAGCGTCGAGGAAGCGGGCCACGCGGTCGGTCGGCTGCGCGCCCACGCCAAGCCAGTACCGCGCACGGTCTTCGGTCAGCTTCACCCGCTCCGCGCTGTCCTTGGCCAGCAGCGGGTTATAGATGCCGATCTGTTCAAGATACTTGCCGTCACGCGGGCTGCGGCTGTTGGCCACCACGATGCGATAATAAGGGCGCTTCTTGGAACCGCCGCGGGAAAGCCGGATGGAAATCGACATGGAATATTACCTTTCAAATTGGATCGATGAAAAACGTTGAACTCGAACTTATTTCTTGCTGCGAGGCGGGCCGCCAAGGCCGGGCAATCCGCCCCCGGAACCCATCCCGCCAAAACCACCGGGGCTGCCAGGGCCGGGAAGGCCGCCAGCACCACCGCCGCCCCCGATTCCGCCCATGCCGCCGCCGAACATTGAAGCCAGCCCCTTAAGGCCGCCCATCTTCTTGATCTGCTTCATTGCGCGGGCCATTTCCTGATGCATCTTGAGCACCTTGTTGACCGTCTGCACGTCGGTGCCACTGCCCGCCGCGACGCGTTTTTTACGCTTGGCATTCATTAGATCGGGGTTGGCGCGTTCCTTGGCGGTCATCGATCCGATGATCGCCTCCATATGGATCAGCACCTTGTCGTCCATGCCCGAATTGGCCATCGCGGCCTTGGCCTTCTTCATGCCCGGCATCATGCCAGCGAGCATTCCCAGCCCGCCCATCGAACGCATCTGCTTAAGCTGCATCGCAAGGTCGCTGAGGTCGAACTTGCCCTTTTCGATATTTCGGGCGAGCTTTTCGGCGTCTTCTTCCTTGATCGTCGCGGCGGCGCGTTCGACTAGGCTGACAACGTCGCCCATGCCAAGGATGCGATCCGCCACACTGGAGGGGCGGAACGGCTCGATCGCGTCGAGTTTCTCGCCCGTCCCGGCAAACTTGATCGGCTTGCCCGTCACCGCGCGCATCGACAGCGCCGCGCCGCCGCGCGCATCGCCGTCCATCCGGGTCAGCACCACGCCGGTCAGCGGCACTTCACCGCTGAAACTCTGCGCGACGTTGACCGCGTCCTGACCGGTGAGCGAATCGACCACCAACAGCACTTCGGTGGGGGCTGAAACGCTGGCGACGGCCTTCATTTCCGCCATCAGCGCATCGTCAACGTGCAACCGGCCCGCGGTATCGAGCAGCAGCACGTCAAAATTCTGGAGCCGCGCAGATTCCATCGCGCGGCGCGCAATATCGACCGGCTGCTGACCCGCGACGATCGGCAGGGTGGCAACCTCAACCTGTCCGCCCAGCACCGCCAGCTGTTCCTGCGCCGCCGGACGGTTGACGTCGAGCGATGCCATCAGCGCTTTCTTGCCGTGGCGTTCGCGGATCAGTTTGGCGAGTTTCGCGGTCGTGGTGGTCTTGCCCGAACCTTGCAGGCCGACCATCATGATCACCACTGGCGGCTTGGCGTCGAGGTTCAGCCCTTCGGTTTCCGCCCCGCCCAGCGTTGCGATCAACTCGTCATGGACGATCTTGATGACCTGCTGACCCGGAGTGACCGAGCGTAGCACGTCCTGACCCACGGCCTTTTCGGTGACCGCATCGATGAAACGGCGGGCAACCGGCAATGCAACGTCAGCTTCGAGCAGCGCGATCCGCACTTCGCGCATGGCATCGCGCACGTCCTGCTCACGCAGCGCGCCGCGGCCTTTCAGCTTGTCAAATACGCCGCCTAAACGGTCGGACAGCGTGTCAAACATCGCCAGCAACTCCTTGCGAACACAGCAGCATCCGCATCATGCGAAAAACGCCGGCGGACGAAACCTCGTCGGCCAGCGTTGCGGACTTCACCATCGAAGCACCGACTTTGTCTGAATGACTGGTGGAGCCTAGCGGGATCGAACCGCTGACCTCAACACTGCCAGTGTTGCGCTCTCCCAGCTGAGCTAAGGCCCCGAACCAGTCATCATGCGAACCCGGCTTTGCGCCCAGTTCGCGGGAGGCGGCCATTATAAGGGCCACCCGCCGTTTGCAAGAGAGAAATCAGGATTCGTGCTCGTCGTCGTCCCCGGTGGTGGCAACACCCAGATCATCGTCGCCGCCAAGGTCAACGTCATTATCAGGCGAATCGCCGTCCTCGTCGAGATCCTCAAGCTCGTCGTCGCCGCCAAGATCGGCGTCAGCTTCAACATCTTTCTTCTTTTCTTCCTCGAAAGGAATCGGCTGCTTGGATTTGAGCACGGGTTCAGGCGACCACGTCTCTCCACATTCGATACAAGTCACCGGGGCATCCTTGCCCAGATCGTAGAATCGTTCCCCGCACTTGGGGCAGGTACGCTTGGTACCCCATTCAGGCTTCGCCATTATCATTCCTCAAAACACGCCGACCCCAAGACAAGGGCGGGCAGAACGGCTAAAAATCGTTGGTGGATTGATCAAGAAATTGGGTTCCGGCAAGCCCTTTATCAAGAGCGCGGCCAGTATGCGCGGCGCGCCTTGCCAGAAGCGCGGGCCGCTGTCAAAGACCGCCGCCATATGACCAGCCATACCTTTGCGCCCTCAGCCCCGCTTACGGGCACTATCCGCGTTCCCGGCGACAAGTCGATCAGCCACCGCGCGCTGATGTTTGCCGGGCTGGCCGTGGGAGAAAGCCGGATCACAGGCCTGCTCGAAGGCGAGGACGTGCTCGCCACAGCGGCGGCGATGCGGCAGTTCGGCGCGCATCTTGAACGCGGGGCAGAGGGCGTGTGGACAGTCCACGGAGCGGGCGTGGGCAGTTTGCTCGAACCCAAGGCCGCGCTCGACATGGGCAATTCGGGCACCTCGACCCGGCTCTTGATGGGCCTTGTGGCCAGCCACGCGATTACCGCGACCTTCATCGGTGATGCCAGCCTGTCGGGCCGCCCGATGAACCGTGTTATCGCCCCGCTGGCGCAGATGGGCGCTTCGATTGAGGCGTCGGCAGGCGGCACCCTCCCGCTGATGTTGCGCGGCGCGGCGCCTGCCGTGCCGATCACCTACCGCCTGCCGGTGGCGAGCGCGCAGGTCAAAAGCGCGGTGCTGCTGGCGGGCCTCAACACCCCCGGCATCACCCGCGTGATCGAACCGGTGCCAACGCGCGATCACACCGAGCGGATGCTGGCAGGCTTCGGCGCGCGGCTCGAAGTGGGCGAGGACAGCGGTGAGCGTGTTATCAGCATTCACGGCGAAGCGGACTTGCGACCGATGGACGTGACCGTTCCCGGCGATCCCTCCTCCGCAGCGTTCTTTATGGTCGCGGCGAGCATCGTGCCGGGCAGCGATCTGACGATCCTGAATGTCGGCATGAACCCGACCCGCGCCGGATTGCTGGCAGTGCTGCGCCAGATGGGCGCGGATATCGAGGAACAGAACGCCCGCGAAGTCGGCGGCGAGCCGGTGGCAGATCTGCGCGTGCGCCATGCGGCGTTGACCGGGATTGATGTCGATCCCGCGATTGCGCCTTCGATGATCGATGAATTTCCGGTGCTGTTCGTCGCCGCCGCACTGGCAAACGGCACCACCCGCACCACAGGACTGGAGGAACTGCGGGTCAAGGAGAGCGACCGGCTTGCAACGATGGCCGCCGCGCTGACGCTGGCTGGCGCGCGCGTGGAGGAGCACGCAGACGGCCTCACCATCCACGGCACCTGCGGCGAAATGTTGCGCGGCACGCCCAACGGTGCGAGCGTCGCCACGCGGCTCGATCACCGCATTGCCATGAGCATGGCCGTGGCCGGTCTTTTCTCAAGGGATGGCGTCGAAGTGGACGACACCAGTCCTATAGCGACCAGCTTCCCGACATTCGAAACAATGCTTGCCGAAAGGACTTCATGACTGATTACATCACCCCCTTGGCCGCCGATCTGATCGGCTTTGCCGGCAGTTTCTGCATCGTCGCCGCCTATGCCTACAGCAATGTGGTGAAGGCCATGAACATGGTGCTTTTCAATCTGGTCAATTTCATCGGCGCGGCGCTGCTGACTGTTTCGCTAATGGTCAATTTCAACCTGCCAACCCTGGTTCTGGAAATCGTGTGGATGGGCATCGCATTGTTTGGTCTGACACGGGCATTGCAGGGCCAACGGAAAAACCCGATATGATCATCGCCGTCGATGGCCCCACCGCATCGGGTAAGGGCACCATTGCCAAGGCGCTGGCCGCGCATTTCGGGCTGCCGCATCTGGATACCGGGCTGCTTTACCGTGCGGTCGGGCGGCAGGTTGCACTGAACGGCGGCGATCCCGATGATCCCGCCGATGCGCTGACCGCCTGCAACTTTGCCGACGCACTACTGGACGACGACACCCTCCGCTCGGAAGAAGTTGGCGGCCTCGCCAGCCGCGTGTCGGTGCATCCGGCTATTCGCCAAGCGCTGTATGAACGCCAGCGCGCGTTTGCCACCCAGCCCGACGGCGCGGTGCTGGACGGGCGCGATATCGGCACCGTGATTGCACCTGATGCCGACGTGAAGCTGTTCGTCACCGCCAGCGTCGCGGAACGCGCGCGCCGCCGCTGGCTTGAACTGCAAGGACGAGGGATCGATGCAGCGCTTGCCGCAGTCGAGCGCGATATTGCCGCCCGTGACGCCCGCGACATGGGCCGCAACGATGCTCCTTTGCTCGCCGCGCCTGATGCGCTGGTAATCGATACCACCCACCTTGGCCGCGATCAGGCGATTAATGCGGTGGTCGACGCCGTTTGCACGCGCTTGGGCGCGTCCTGAAAGGGGCTTTCCTACGCGCCGCCGATGCAGGAAAGTCCTGGCATGGCACGTCCGCCCCTCTTCGTCGCGACACAGCTTGTCCCGACCCCATGCTGCGGCCAACGATATTTTTGCGTTCTGAACAGTGTAACATGTGTCTCCTACTTATCGGGCTTCGAAGCCCGCATCTGGCCTTGCGGGCCAATCTCCTTGCATTTTGTGCCGCTTTCGCCTAGGCGC
>JAHJSJ010000317.1 GCA_018830415.1 Alphaproteobacteria bacterium
CCTCCTGCGCGGATGAGGGCAGCACACCGTAAACAGAATTGAACAGCGCAGCCAGATCGACCGGCTGCTGCTGCAAGGCGGCGACCAGCATGATTGCCTGCTGCGCCACCAGCGCGGCGATCCACAGCGTGGGAACCATCACGACGAAGAAGATCACCAGCAGCGATACCCCCGCTGCCGGATTGCGCCGCCCACCCATCCGCCGCAGGATATTGTGATAGAGCGGCTGGAACATGATCGCCGCCAGCCCCGCCCAAAGCAGCGGCTGGGCAAATGGCAGGATGATGACCGCCATCAGCAGGCTGACCACCGCAAGGATTATCAGGAAGCTTGCGTGCTGCAATTCCTCTGTGCGGTGCGGCTGCTGATTCATGGCTTTCGGCTCGTCCTCTGTGACTTCCTAAACGTCAAGGTTCGCCACGTTGAGCGCATTATCCTGAATGAATTCGCGGCGCGGCTCTACGATGTCGCCCATCAACCGGGTGAAGATTTCGTCGGTGACGTCGGCATCCTCGACCTTGACCTGCAACAGCGCGCGGTTGTCGGGATCAAGCGTGGTTTCCCACAATTGTTCCGCGTTCATCTCGCCCAGCCCCTTATAGCGGCTGATCGAAAGGCCCTTGCGACCGGCGGCGAAGATCGCATCGAGCAGCTGCGTCGGGCGGCTGATCGAACCGTCAAACGTGGCGGCAGGCGCGGGGGCGGCTTCCTCAGCCTCTCCGGCCAGCGGATCATCGCTGGCGGGTGCCGCTTCCGGCTCCTCAGCGGCGGCATCGCCTGCGCGCACCAGCTGAACGGGCGAGGCGTAGGCATCGGCCTGCGCCGCGGCGAGCCCGTGGAGCTTGTGCGCTTCGGTGCTGGAGAGGAAGCGCGCGTCGATTTCATGTACATCGGTGACCCCGCGCCACAGGCGTTCGAAAATCACCGAGCCATCGTCGCGTAGCGATGCGCTCCACCGGGCTTCACGGTCGCCCGCACCCAGTCGTCTGGCGGCACGAGCCAGCGCCGCAGTCAGCGCTTCTCCCGCCAGCCCAGGCTCAAGCGCGCCGACCAGCGCCATCTGTTCGACAATCCCGCTATCATAACGGCGCGGAACGAAGGTGAGCAGGTTCTTCAATCGCAGCGCCTGATCCACCAGCGTGCGCAAATCCGCCCCGCCGCGTGCGCCGTCTGCGGTTTCGAGCACCCGACCTTGCAGTCCGGCATCGACCAGATAGCGATCGAGCGCAGGCTGATCCTTCAGGTAAACCTCGCTGCGCCCCTTGGCGACCTTGAACAGCGGCGGCTGGGCGATGAACAGGTGCCCGGCGCGGATGATATCGGGCATCTGGCGGTGGAAGAAGGTGAGCAGTAGCGTGCGGATATGCGCGCCGTCGACGTCAGCGTCGGTCATTATCACGATCTTGTGATAGCGCAGCTTTTCCAGATTGAATTCATCGCGGATACCGGTGCCCATCGCCTGGATCAGCGTGCCGACTTCCTTGGACGAAATGATCCGATCAAACCGTGCACGTTCGACATTCAGGATCTTGCCCTTAAGCGGCAAAATCGCCTGCGTCTTGCGGTCACGGCCCTGTTTGGCGCTGCCACCGGCAGAATCGCCTTCGACCAGGAACAGTTCGGACTTGGCGGGATCGCGTTCCTGGCAATCGGCCAGCTTGCCGGGCAGGCTGGCGATGCTCATCGCGCCCTTGCGGCTCATTTCGCGGGCGCGGCGGGCGGCTTCGCGCGCGGCGGCGGCGTCGATCACCTTCTGGATGATAGAGCGGGCATCGGCCGGATTTTCCTCCAGCCATTCGCTCATCTTCTCACCCATCAGCGCTTCCAGCGGCTGGCGCACTTCGGAGGAGACGAGCTTATCCTTGGTCTGGCTGCCAAACTTTGGATCGGGCAGTTTCACGCTGACAATCGCGGTCAGGCCTTCGCGCATATCCTCACCCGACAGGCTGACCTTTTCCTTCTTCAGCATCCCCGACCGTTCGGCATAATTATTGAGCGTGCGGGTCAGCGCGGCGCGGAACGCGGCGAGGTGCGTGCCGCCGTCGCGCTGCGGGATGTTGTTGGTGAAGGCGAGCACGTTTTCGTAATAGGAATCGTTCCATTCCAAGGCGACATCGATCCCGATGCCGTCTTTTTCCGCCGAGACCGAAATCGGTTCGGGGATCAGTGCCTGCTTGTTGCGGTCGAGATATTTAACGAAAGCCGCGATCCCGCCTTCGTAATAAAGATCATGTTCGAGCACTTCCTCGTGCCGCAGATCGCGCAGTTTGATCCGCACGCCCGAATTGAGGAACGCGAGTTCGCGGTAGCGATGTTCGAGCTTTTCGAAATCGTACTCGGTAACGTTCTTGAAGGTGTCGTGGCTGGCCTTGAAGGTGACGCGGGTGCCTTTTTTGAGGCCATTGTCATCGCCATTGCTGGCAACCGGCGGAGCATCGCCAGTGACCACCAGCGGTTCGACCGCATCGCCGTGTTCGAACCGCATCCAGTGCGCCTTGCCCTCACGCCAGATCACCAGTTCGAGCCATTCGGAAAGCGCATTGACCACCGACACGCCGACGCCATGCAGGCCGCCGGAGACCTTGTAAGCGTTGTCGTCAGAAGTGTTTTCAAACTTCCCGCCCGCGTGCAGCTGGGTCATGATGACTTCGGCGGCAGAGACGCCTTCTTCGGTGTGCATGCCTGTCGGGATGCCGCGTCCGTTATCTTCGACAGACACCGAACCATCGGGGTTCAGTTCGATCAGCACGAGGTCGCAATGGCCCGCCAGCGCCTCGTCGATCGCGTTGTCGCTGACTTCGAACACCATGTGGTGCAGGCCGCTGCCATCGTCGGTATCGCCGATATACATGCCGGGGCGCTTGCGCACTGCGTCAAGGCCCTTGAGGACCTTGATCGAATCCGCACCGTAGTCACCCATTTGCTTCTGGTTCATAGGTGTGCTGGCGGGGCTGTCGGGAGGGGTTTCACTCATACTGATCATATAGGCACGAGGGGGCCGTTCCGGAAGCCGCAGTGGCTGCTTTCATCCACAGGCGAATTCGTTATGACAGCCTCGAAGTTATCAGGGAGTGCTGACATGAAGAAGCCGATTACCGCCCTTGCGGCTGCCGCACTGGTCGCGACGCCGCTGGCAGCACAGACGCCAACCGGCACCATGGGCGATTTGCGCCCCGATCAGCAGCAATTCTTCTCCCTTTACAAAGAGTTGATTGAAACCGACACCACGGTTTCCAGCGGCAGTTGCACTCAGGCATCGGCGCAGATCGCCACCCGGCTCAAGGCAGCCGGTTTTGCCGATGACCAGATCACCCAGTTCTCAGTTCCCGAACACCCCAAGGATGGCGGGCTGGTAGCGGTGCTGCCGGGTACGTCAAAGTCGCTCAAGCCGATGCTGCTGCTTGCCCACATCGACGTGGTCGAAGCCAAGCGCGAGGATTGGGTGCGCGAACCGTTCAAGCTGATCGAGGAAGGCGGCTATTATTACGCACGCGGGATCGCCGACGACAAGTTCATGGCCGCAGCCTGGGCTGACACGATGATCCGGCTGAAGGAGGCCAACGCCAAGCCCAAGCGCACGATCAAAATGGCGCTGACCTGCGGTGAGGAGACCGATACTGCATTCAACGGGGCGCAGTACCTGTCCACCGAAAAGCGCGACCT
This sequence comes from Alphaproteobacteria bacterium, assembly GCA_018830415.1. Classification (GTDB taxonomy): domain Bacteria; phylum Pseudomonadota; class Alphaproteobacteria; order Sphingomonadales; family Sphingomonadaceae; genus Erythrobacter. The sequence goes on from JAHJSJ010000317.1 coordinate 3,664, forward strand.
GATCGATGCCGCGTTCGCACTCAATGAAGGTGGCGGCGGGCGCACCGATGGCAAGGGCCATCTGATGGTCCAGACGGTGCAGGTCGGTGAAAAGGTCTATCAGGATTATAAGCTGGTGGTGACCAATCCGGGCGGCCACAGCTCACAACCGGTGCCCGACAACGCGATCTACCGCATGGCGGCGGCGCTCGAAAAGATCGGCGCGCACGAATTTCCGGCCGAGCTCAACGACACCACCCGCGCCTTCTTCGCCAAGGCGGGCGCTTTGCGGCCCGATGCACTGGGCAAGGCGATGGTCGCGCTGACTGAGAACCTCGATAACCCAGAGGCGATGGCGCTGGTCAATCAGGACAAGGCGATGCATTCGATGCTGCGCACCACCTGCGTCGCGACGGTGATCGAAGGCGGGCATGCGGTCAATGCGTTGCCGCAGCGGGTCGAAGCGAACGTCAACTGCCGTATTTTCCCCGGCCATAGCCCCGCCGAAATCAAGGATCAGCTGGCCTCTGTGATCGATGACAGCGCTGTCGCGATTTCGTTCGCGCGGGCTGACAAGCCGATCGCCACACCCCCGCCGCTCGATCCCGCAATCATCGGTCCGATGGAAGCGCTGGCGGCGAAGTATTTCCCCGGCGTGCCGGTGATCCCGGCCATGTCGACCGGAGCGACCGATGCAGTTTACATCGGCGGTGCGGGGATCCCCACCTACGGCGTTCCCGGCGCATGGGGCGATCCTGACGGCAATGGCGCTCATGGCCTCAACGAACGACTTGAGGTCAAGGCGGTCTATACCGGACGCGATTACTTGTTCGATCTGGTCAAGGCGTTGGCGAATCCGAAATAGGCGGGCGGTTCACTCCGCCGGTTTGGCGGGCGGCCAGTTGAACGGTCGCCCAAATGCTTCGCGAAAATGCACCATCCCCTGCCAGATCGTGGCATCAAACAGCGGCATCATCCCGGCGCGGGTGGCGGCGTCAAACTGGGTTTCGTGGCACTGCGCAGCGGCGCTGGCGGCGGTGAGATCGGCGGGGGTGTAGGCGATGCTTTCGGTCAGGAGCGCGGGGTCGGTGGTGGCCCATTGCGCCATTTCGGGCACCGGAGGCAGGTTGCCTGCCGGGATGGCGACGTAAAGCAATTTGGGCTGCGCCTCGGCGGGCATGGCCTGCATGATCTGCGAAGTCAGTGCGCTCACCAACCGATGATCGGCGTGACCATATCCGCCATCCGGGCCCCATGTCAGCACCGTGTCAGCCTCACCGATGCGATCAACCAGCGCGGCTGCCAGTGAACCGTCGCGAACATGATCGGCAAGCCTTCCGTCCCCGAAGCCGAGATTGACAACCTCTGCCACGCCCAGTGCGCGTCCGGCACATTGCGCTTCGTCGCGGCGGATAGCGGCCAGCGCGTCACCCGTGACCATCCCCGAAACGCCCGGCCCGGCATCGCCCGGCGTGGCGTGGATAATGCTGACAAACCGGCCCTCGCGCGCCATAGCTGCAATGGCCGGAGCCATCGGCAATTCATCGTCGGGATGGGCCAGCACGACCACCACACTCTCCAGATCGGCAGACTTCACTTCCGCTTGCGTCGCCGGAGTCAGCGCAAGGGTGGTCACTGCGATCAATGCTGCCTTGCGGATCATGTCTTTCTCCCTCGCCCGCTTCCTGCCACTTGTACGGGTCTCCGCGCAAACCCTTTGCGCCGCGCGCTGCCCCGGTTATGCAGACGCGCATGAACACCGAGATAATGACCGCCCGCCTCGAAGAAGCCTTCGGCTCGTTCCCCGATATCCTGACCGAATGGTCGTGGATCAAGGGCGATAACCTGGCCCTGATCGACGAACGGCGCGAGGTTCGCTGGGCGGAACTGGCCGGTCTGGTCGAGCGGCTGGCGGTGCGGCTGGTTGAGACCGGATTGCAGCGCGGGCAATCGGTGGCGATCCTTGGCACCTCCAGCGTCGAATATGCGCTGGTGTTCCTCGCCGCGGTGCGCGCGGGCGGGGTGGCTGCGCCGCTCACCACCAGCGCTTCGCCCGAACAGCTTGCGGGCATGGCGAAGGATTCGGGCGCGATCCATCTGTTCATCGACGCGGCCAAGGCGGAGGAACTTGGCCCCGATTTCATGGCCGACCTGATCCGCGTGCCCTTGGAGTCGATCGATCAGTGGATGGCGCCTGCGGGAACCCGCGCACCTGCCTTTTCGCCCGATCCCAAAGACCCGTTCAACATCATTTATTCGAGCGGCACCACCGGCATTCCCAAGGGAATCGTCCATTCGCACCAGATGCGCTGGCGGCAATTCGCGACGACCGCGCTGTCGTTTCTGGAAGCCGGGATCGCTGTCCGCTCGCTCGCTTCTACCCCGCTCTATTCCAATACCACGATGGTCGCGTTCCTGCCGGTGCTGCTGGCTGGCGGCTGCGTGCGGGTGATGGGCAAGTTCGATTGCGCAAAATGGCTCGCCCATGCGGCAGCCGATCGCACCACCATCACGATGCTGGTGCCGGTGCAATATCAGCGCTTGATGGATTTCGCGCAATTCGACGATTTCGATCTGTCGGCGCTGCAACTCAAATATTGCACCTCCGCCCCCTTCGCGGCCGATTTGAAGCGCGAGGTGCTGCGCCGGATGCCGGGCGCGCTGATCGAAATCTATTCGATGACCGAAGGCGGGGTCGTCTGTCTGCTGGCGTGTCACGAATTCCCCGACAAGCTCCACACCGTGGGTCGCCCCGCGCCGGGCAGTGAGTTGAAGGTGCTTGACGATGAAGACCGCGAAGTGCCGCCCGGCACGCCGGGCAACCTGATCGGCCGCAGCCTGACCATGATGAGCGGCTACAAAAACCGCCCGGACAAGACGCAGGAAGCGCAGTGGATTGATCCCGCCACGGGTGAGGCGTGGATGCGGATGGGGGATATTGGCCGGGTGGACGCCGATGGCTTTGTCGAACTGGTGGGCCGCGCCAAGGACATGATCATCTCGGGCGGGTTCAATATCTATCCATCCGATCTGGAGGCCGAATTGCTGAAGGAGACCGGCGTGGTCGAGGCTGCGGTGGTGGGCGCGGCGTCACGCAACTGGGGGGAAAGCCCGGTCGGCTTCGTCGTGCTGAACAATGGCGTGGGCGACTGCGCCGCGATCATGGC
>JAHJSJ010000318.1 GCA_018830415.1 Alphaproteobacteria bacterium
TGTCCCGCCGGGGCGCGCCGGTGCCGGGGATGACGCTGGCTGAGGCGTTTGTGTGGCTCGGCATCGTGCCGCTGGTGATCTATGCGCTGACATTTGTACCGGGTTACTGGCTAGGCGATACCTTGCGCCCTTCTCCGCTGGCGCAGCACGGGTTGATCGGGCTGCACCGCGAGATCCTCGGCCTGCAACAACAGGTGCTTACCCCGCACACCTATCAGAGCAATTGGCAGCAATGGGTGCTGAACACGCGCGGGATCTGGTATCTTTACGAGGTCGTCGACGGGGCGCAGCGCGGGGTGCTGCTGATCGGCAATCCGCTGACCATGCTGCTCGGCCTGCCCGCGTTGGCGTGGTGTCTGGTGATCGGCGTGTGGCGCGGCGATTGGGCGCGGCTGGGCGTGGTGATCGGCTATGCCGCCGCGCTTGGCCTGTGGCTGATCGCGCCCAAGCCGGTGCAGTTCTATTACCACTATTTCGTGCCGGGGTTCTTCCTGCTCGGCGCGCTGGCACTGGCGCTGTCAGACCTGCGCCGGGCCGGTTGGGGCAAATGGCTGGCGTGGGGGACACTGGCGGCATCGACGGGGCTGTTCGCGCTGTTCTACAAAGTGCTTAGCGCGGCTCCGCTGGAAGGCGCGATGAGTTTCGCCAAGTGGGCGTGGTTGATGGGGTGGCGGTAGTTTCGTCATTGCGAGGAGCGCAGCGACGCGGCAATCCAGAGCTGCGCGCGAACCAGAGCTGCGCGCGAAACGCTCTGGATTGCTTCACCTGCGGCTCGCAATGACGGACGTGCCCTAGAACCGCCCCCACACGAAGCGGCTCGACAGGGCGTAGTTCCACACCGACCCGACCAATATCCCCGCCAGCGCGGCGAGCGCCCACAGCACGCCCTGCGCTTCCAGAAAAGTCGCTGCCGCGACATTGGCGAAGGCACCCACGGCGCAGGTGGCGCAGAACCCCAGCCAGCCGCGCAGCACCCGCCCCCAGCCCTTCAACCGCTTGTCCCGATAGGTCAGCCAGTTGTTGAGCCAGAAGTTGAAGCTCATCGCCACCAGCACCGCGCCCGTCTGCGCCAGCGCGAAACCTTCGCCCAGCACGAACAACAACGCGGAGAGCACCGCGAAATGCACCACCACGCCCAGCGCGCCGACGGTGCCGAACAGCGCAAAGCGGGTGGGGATCACCTGCCCCAAAGTCTTGTCATACAATCCGGCGAGAAAATCGAACAGCACCGCGCGGTCAAGCTTGCTTTCTCCTGAAAGACGCGCGGCGAATTGCAGCGGAAATTCTTTCACCCGCATCGGCGTATCAGCGGTCGCCAGCAGGTCGAGCAGGATCTTGAACCCGATCCCCGACAGGCGCGGCACCAAGGCGCGCGCGCGGGCGGTTTGCAGCATGAAATAACCGCTCATCGGGTCGGTCAGGTCAACCCCGGTGAGTTTGCGCGCAAGCCCATTGGCGAAGGCGGACAGCCGTTCGCGTTCGGGTGCAGACCAAGCGTCGGTGCTCGCGCCGGGAGCGAATCGGCTGGCGACGGCGATATCCGCCTCCCCCGCTTGCAACGCCGCCAGCATCGCGGGTAGCAGCGCGGGATCATGCTGATGATCGGCGTCCATCACCGCCACATAGGGCGCGGCGGTGGCGCAAAATCCCTCGATCGCCGCGCTCGCCAATCCGCGCCGCCCGATCCGCTGGATCACCCGCACGCGCGGGTCGGTCTGCGCCAGTGCACGGGCCTCGTCCGCCGTGCCATCGCGGCTGTCGTCATCGACGATGATGACTTCCCAGCCCTGCGCGCCCATCGCACCCGCAATCCGATCGACCAGCGGGGCGAGATTGCCGCGCTCGTTCAGGGTCGGCAGGATGATCGCGAGGTCGAGCGGCATGATGTCAGAGGCGCGCGCGCACCGCTTCACCAATCGCGGCGGTGCCGTGGCTTCCGCCCAGATCGCCGCCGAGGAACCCGTCCGCCAATGCTGCCGAGACGGCAGCCTCAATCCGCGCAGCCTCAGCCTCACGCCCGAACGAATGGCGCAGCATCATCGCGGCGGACAGGATCGTTGCCATCGGATTGGCCTTGCCCTGCCCGGCGATATCCGGCGCGCTGCCGTGGATCGGTTCATACAGGCCAAAGGTGCCATACGCGGTCTGCCGTTCGCCCAGCGATGCACTCGGCAACAGCCCGATGGAGCCGACCGCCGCGCTCGCCAGATCGGACAGAATATCGCCGAACAGGTTGCCGGTCAGCACCACACCGAACCGGTCAGGGTGGCTCACCACCTGCATCGCGGCATTATCGACATACATGTGATCGAGCGGCACGCCCGGATATTCCGCCGCGACCTCCATCACTACATCGCGCCACAACTGGCTGGTTTCAAGCACATTGGCCTTATCCACGCTGGTAAGCTTCAACCCGCCCGCCGCTGCCGCGCGGAACGCAACATGGGCGATGCGGCGCACTTCGTGGTCGGCATAAGACATCGCGTCCCAGCCTTCACGCTCGCCGTCAGCGGTGACGCGCTGGCCCTTCGCGCCGAAATAGACGTCGCCGGTGAGTTCGCGCACGATCAGCAGATCGAGGCTGGCGGCAATATCGGCGCGCAGCGGGGAGAGGTGCTCCAGCCCAGCAAACACCCGCGCCGGACGCAAGTTGGCGAACAGGCCCAAGTGCTTGCGCAGGCCGAGGATCGCCTGTTCGGGCCGCAAATGCCGGTCGAGCGCGTCGCAATCGGGATCGCCCACCGCGCCGAACAGGATGGCATCCGCGGCGCGCGCCATGTCGAGCGTTTCTTGCGGCAGCGGGTGGCCGTGGCGCTTATAGGCGATCCCGCCGACGTCGCCTGCAAGCAGCGTCAGCCCCGGCAGCGCAAGGCTTTCGAGCACCGCGACCGCCTCTGCCGTCACTTCGGGGCCGATCCCGTCGCCGGGCAGGACTGCGATTTTCACTGGGTTGATCCTCTTACACCATGCGCGCCAACCGTTCGGTCAGCAATTTCCGCGCGGCCATAACATCGCCTTTGCGCCCTGCAAGCAGGTAGTGCGCCAGCAGGCCTTCCATCGCGGCCAGCGCCTGCATCTGCGCCGCCCAATCGCCGCCATTGTCAGGCGGCCCGCCGCCATAGCCCAATTCGCGCAGCAACAGCGTTTCATAGGCGATCAGCCCGCTCACCCAGCCGCGCGCCGATGGTGCATGGGCGACCGCATCGAGCAGCGCGTCGAGCGCCTCATACAGCCCCGGATAGGCATTGCGTTCGGGCAGCGCAGCGGCGGTCAACCCGCACACCCACTGGATTGCGGCGGCGGGCAGCGGCTCGGTCATCAAGGCGGCGCGCGAATGTTCGAGTTCCAGCCGCGCGAAGGGCAGTTGGCTGGCAGCGCGGGTGACGAGGTCAAGCGCGACGCGGTTGCCCGGCACCATCACCGCGCGCATCTGCCGCCCGCGCCCGCCTGCAACATAGCCCGCGACCAACCCGGCCTCAGCGGTCAGCAGGCGCGCAATCGCCCCCGTCTCCCCCTGCGGGCGGCTGGCGAGCAGAATCGCGGGTGCGCGCAGGTTCATGCCTGCGACCCGGCGGTTATTTCTTGGTGGATTTGGCTTCCAGCGCAGCCAGCCGCGCCTCAAGCGCATCGGCCTGTTCGCGCGCCTTTTGCGCCATCGCCTTGACCGTGTCGAATTCTTCGCGGCTGACGAAATCGATCCCGCCAAACGCTTCGCGCATTCGTTCACGCGCGCTCGTCCGGGCTTCGCGGGTCATGCCCGCCATCGTCCCGGCGGCGCTGTTGGCGATTTTGACAAGGTCGGCGATGATCGGGTTCTGGCTTTGCATAGGCGTTATTTGGCGATTGGACGGCGTATTGTCCAGTGGGCTGGCACCTAGAATTGCACCCGCGTTTGCGCGCCATCATCCCCGCGTGCGCCGCCATCGGGGTTCGCCGCGATGAACTGATAATTGAGCACGCCGGCAAAACACAGCCACGCCAGATAGGGCAGCAGCAACCACACGGCCCCGCGCCGCACCCGCCAGATCAGCGCCAACGCGATCACCAGCAAAACCACCGAGCCTGCGATCACATAGAGCGCAGACTGCATATCCTGCATCCCGAAAAACACCGTGGTCCAGCTTTGCGTTACCAGGAACTGCACCGCGAACGCGATCAACGCGATGCCCCGCCCGCGCGCGCCCCACGCGCTTGCCACCAGCGCCAAAGCCAGTCCGATCATGATGAACAGCACTGTCCAGACGATACCGAAAGCCGCTGGCGGGGGGTAAATTGCGGGTTTCACCAACCCAGCAAACCACGCCGTGTCCGGCCCCGCCACGCGGCCAGCGACAAAGCCGATCAACAGCACCAGCGGCACCAGAAACAGCGCCCAGCGCAAAAAACTGGCGCGCAATTGTGCTTTGGAAGCAAGGACGTTCATGAATTCCCCTCGTACCGCGAGCGCGCAGCGATTCTGCCCGCCAACCCGTTTCCTGCGCGATAACAGAGCCAGCGCGCCGCGCCAACTTATCCCGTCCGCACCGCCCCTTAATGGTGCACCGGGCCATGCGGCGCACCTTTGCTCGGATCAATATTCGGCCAAATGCCCTATCCCCGCCGGGCAGCGATCAGGAATTCGACATTGCCTTGCGGGCCGGTAATCGGGCTTTCGACGATGCCTGAAACATCCCAGCCAAGCCCTTCGATCCATTCACGAACCTCTGCGCAAACCCGCGCGTGCAAAGCAGGGTCGCGCACCACCCCGCCCTTGCCCACCTCATCGCGCCCTACCTCGAACTGCGGCTTGATCAGCGCGACCAGCTGGCACGGCGTGGCGGCGAGTTTCAGCGGAACGTCGAGCACGTTGGCGAGGCTGATGAAGCTGGCATCGCACACCACCCAATCGCAGGGCCGGTCGATCAGATCAGGCGTCAGGATGCGCGCGCTGGTCTGTTCGAGCACGGTCACGCGTGGGTCTTCGCGCAATCGCCATGCGAGCTGGTTGGTGCCGCTATCGACCGCGAACACATGCGCCGCGCCGTGCGATAGCAGCACATCGGTAAACCCGCCGGTGGAGGAGCCAATATCCATCGCGGTCGCGCCCGCCGGGTCGAGGCCGAAATGTTCGAGCGCGTGCGCCAGCTTGATCCCCCCGCGGCTGACCCACGGATGATCGCGCCCGCGCACGTCGAGCGCGGCGTCTTCGGCAATCTGCTGCCCCGGCTTGTCGATCTTCGCCTCACCCACGAACACCAGCCCCGCCATCACCAA
>JAHJSJ010000030.1 GCA_018830415.1 Alphaproteobacteria bacterium
CGCGGCAGGGGTGGCCCATTCGCGCCATTCGCGGTGCGCCTCAGCCCCGGCGTCGAACGGAATAATGCCCGCATCTTCCCACAGCGCGGCGCATTCGGCGAATTCATCGACACCGCAGCACAGCGCCAAATCGGTGCGGTAAACCCGGCCCAGTTCTTCCGGATCAGGGTGAATATGCACCAGCAATTGCCCCGGATGATCGAGGGTGGGGAGAGTGTAGCCCTCGGTCGTCGCCTCACCCAACCGCGCGCCGACCGCAATGATCAGGTCAGCGTTTCTGACCCGCTCGACCAGCTTGGGATTGGGGCCATAGCCGAGGTTCCCGGCATAGACCGGGCTATCGGGCGCGCACGCATCCTGACGCCGGAATGCACTCGCCACGGGTAGTCCGACCCTTTCGGCAAAGCTCTGAAAATATTCGCGCGCCTTGGCGTTCCAGCCCGCGCCGCCGATGATCGCCATCGGGCTGGCTGCGTCGGCAATCAGATCGAACAATGCCTGCATCGCATCGGGGCAGGCGGCCTGCGCGGTGCGGGTGACGAACGGGCGGGGGGAAATCGTGACAGGCACGCGTTCGGCCAGCATATCTTCGGGCAGGGCCAGCACCACCGGCCCCGGCCTGCCATTGATCGCGGTCGCATAGGCGCGGGCGATATATTCGGGGATGCGCGCCGGATCATCAATCCGCGCTGCCCATTTGCAGATGGGGGAGAAAAAGGCGGTGAAATCGACCTCCTGAAACCCCTCACGTCCCTGCATCGCGCGCGCCACATCGCCCACGAACAGGATCATTGGCTGCGAATCCTGATGCGCCACATGCACGCCGATGCTGGCATTGGTCGCGCCGGGGCCGCGGGTGACGAAAGCAACACCGGGCCTGCCTGTCGCCGCCGCCTGCATCGCCCCGTCGGCGCAAGCCATGAACGCTGCGCCGCCTTCCTGTCGGCAAGTTACCACGTCGATTTGAGGCCGGTCGGGCAGTGCATCCAGCACCGCGAGAAAGCTTTCGCCCGGCACGGTGAAGATCCGTTCACACCCCTGCTCGGCAAGGCAATCGACCAGCAATGCAGCCGCGCTCTTGAAAGAATTGGGGCGTGTGGAATCAGGCATGTGACACTCTCCCGACTTGTCGTGTTCGGCGTCTACATCCGGCGCCAATCGCACGCAAACTCGCCCTATGCGCTGTGCCCGGTTAATGGGGCGGGCGATTGTGTCCCACGCTGCGACAGCGGCCGCAAGGGCGGTTCCAAAAGGTTAAGAAAGTCTTAAATTCGATTTTCCCGCAAGAGGAGAATCAGAAATGCGTCGCAGTCTCGTGCTTAGTGATGAAAGCGCCCGCCACTGGTTCCGTTCGACCCTGCCGCCGCACGTGAAGCGCGATTTGCTGCCGATCCCGGCTGAGGCCTTGTGGCGGCTGACAATGTCGGACGTGCGCGGCTTTGCCAGCACTTACGTGGCGCTTACCGCAGCGATTTTCGTCTTCATTCTCTAATCGGAATCTGGTTCGCGCAATGCTTCGGTGGCGTGAAGCTTGCGCGCCAGCAGCGCGGCAAACAGGCACAGGATCAGGCTGACCAGCAATTGTTCCTCCAGCGGGATGCCAAAGAAACCGAGCGCACCTGCAACCCCTGCGCCCACCACCATGAACAGCGACGAGATAAAGTTGTTGGCCGCGACCGAACGCGATGCTTCGCTTTTGTCGACACGCGTGGTGAGGAACGCGTAAAGCGGCACCACAAACATCCCGCCTGCCACTGCGATCAGCAGAAGATTGGCGGTCAGCGCCAGCGCCAGCGGCTGGACGAGGAACTCGGTCACGGTGAACAGTTCGCCTGACGGTTGCAGGTTCCATGCGCGGCACAGCAGATAGAAGGTGACCAGCAGGCCGCCCATCACCAACACCGATTTGGCCGAATAGCGCGCCGAAATATCGCCTTTCAGCAGCGCGTTGATCGAGACTGATCCAATCGCAATCCCCGCCGAAAACGCCACCAACAGCACAGCGGCGACCTGTTTGTCAGCCAGCAGCACGTTTTTGGCGAGCGGGATAAACTGCACCGACAAAATCGCCGCAATCGTCCAGAAATAACTGATCGCCAGCACCGAGTACCGCAGTTCAAGATTGCCCATCGAAAAGGCGATGAGCGATTTTGACGCTCGGATCGGGTTCCAGTCGACCTTGACCTCGGTCGTCTGCGCAGGCGCGGGCGGTACCCAGCGACACACCACGTAGCCTACCATTGCGACGGCGATTACCGCAATTGTGCTCGCCATGATTGGCAAAGCACCGCCCAGCATCATGCCAGCCAGGATCGCCACATAGGTTCCCGCCTCAACCAGTCCGGTTCCCGCAAGCACTTCGTCTTTTTTCAGGTGTTGCGGCAGGATCGCGTATTTGATCGGGCCAAAGAAGGTGGAATGAACCCCCATCGCAAACAGCGCTGCGAACAATAGCGGGATGGCAAGCGAATCCACCTGCATCCCGCGCGCCGCGAGCACCAGACCAGTTGCGCCAACCGACATGATGATGATTTCGGCAAATTTGATCCAGCGGATGATTTTGGTCTTGTCGCGCATATCGGCCAGTTGGCCTGCGGTCGCGGAAAACAGCACGAAGGGCAGCACGAACACCGCGGTCGCTATTCCGCTGATGAAGGTTTCGGTCTCCGGCGAATCATACACCTGATAGACCACGAACAGCACCATCGCGTTCTTGTAGAGATTGTCGTTCAGCGCATTGAGCAGCTGAGTGAGGAAAAGCGGCAGAAAACGCCGCTGGCGCAGCAGATGCGTCGATGTGGTCATGCGATGGTTTTGCTCATGCTGCCTCGCGGGTTCTTCGCGCCATAGCGCGCGCCCGCACTTTCACAAGAGCGCCGCCGTAATCGCGCTTTGTCGGGGATGGCGGGGCAGGGGGCTTTTGTCAGCGCCAAGTGCGCGCTAATGCAAGATCCAGCCATGTCGAGCCTGCCCAACATCCTCACCCTGTCGCGCATCTTTGCGGTGCCGCTGCTAGCGTTTTTCCTGTGGTGGCCCGATTGGCGGCTAGGCTATCTGATCGGCTTTGTGCTTTATTGCATCATCGCGCTGACCGATTTTTTCGATGGTTATCTGGCCCGTGCGCAGGGGACGGTGTCGAAACTGGGGGTGTTTCTTGATCCGATAGCCGACAAGATCATGATCGCCGCGGTTATTCTGGTGCTGACCGCGCAAGGATATCTGCGCGGGCCATATGTTGGCGATATCCACGTGATTGCGGGACTGGTGATTCTGATGCGTGAAATCGCGGTCAGCGGATTGCGCGAATTTCTCGGCGGGATTCAGGTTTCAATGCCGGTGTCAAAGCTGGCCAAGTGGAAGACGACATTTCAGCTGGTGGCGATGGGCGCGCTGATTCTGGGCGGTGCGGTGCATGGCCCGCCGTGCCAGGCGGTGGGTGATATGTGCAGCACATTTGGCGAAAGCTGGATTCATGTGGTGGGGTTGGTGGCGCTGTGGGCCGCAGCGGCGCTGACTTGCATCACCGGGTGGGATTATCTGCGGGTCGGTTTGAAGCATATGGATTGAGGGGCGGGCACGCCGGGGAGGACGATGCCAAGGCGGACGAACGTCCGCCGCCCGCCTGCCCCGGCGAAGGCCGGGGCGTCTGAGGGCGCTAACAAAGAATCGCGCCTTATGGCGCATATTGCGCTCGCGCAGGCGAGCGCCTAACGCAACAACGCGCCAAGGTAACGGGAATGCGGTTTGATTCCGCAGCTGTCCCTGCAACTGTAAGCGGTGAGTATGCGGTGTGCGCTCCTCTAGCGGGAGCAGCCACTGGGGGCCTTTGGGCCTCTGGGAAGGTGAGCACCGGATATGCTGATCCGTGAGCCAGGAGACCGACCGGGGCGTGTCGCTCTTTGCTTGGCTCAGGGATTGGTCAGGCGCGGAAAAACACTTCTGTTGTGAGCGACATCACCGGGCCGTGGGGAATGAAACCCTCGCGGCCTTCATGTTGCTGATGACGGGAGAAATCCGTGAAGAATTTGCTATTGTTGAGCGGCGTTGCTGGGGCGGCGCTGGCTTTTTGCGCGCCACTGACGGCACAGGCTAGCCGCGACGGCGAACCTGATTACGATCAGATTGTCATTGCCGATACCAAGCGCACCGATATCATCGTCAGCGCCACGCGTTCGGGCGATGTCCTGGTGCCCGAAAACTACACCGGATCGGTAACGGTACTGGACGCTGACACGCTCGAAAACCGCCAAACCCGCGACATTGCCGACGTGCTGCGCGATGTGCCGGGCGTGGCGGTGGCGGGTGTGCCGGGGCAGACCCAGATCCGCCTGCGCGGCAGCGAGGCCAATCACGTGCTGGTGCTGGTCGACGGGATCGAGGTTTCCGATCCCTTTGGCGGCGAGTTCGACATTGGCACACTGCAAGCCGAGGTTGGCGCGCGGGTCGAAGTGCTGCGGGGTGCGCAATCGGCGCTCTATGGCTCGGATGCGATTGGCGGGGTGGTCGCCTATGAAAGCGCCAGCGGGCGCGAAGTGCCGGGGCTGGCTGCGCGGGTCGAAGGCGGCACCCACAACACCATCAATGGCGCGCTGCGTTATGGCACCAATGGCGATAGTTGGGACGCGGCGCTTTCCGCCACCGTCGTCAGCACCGGGGGGCAGCCCAATGCGCGCGGCGGCACCCGCGATATCGGGCGCGACAGCTACACTCTCTCGGGCAAGGGCAGCGTGGACGTGACGGGCAGCCTCGCCCTGCGCGCCGCCGCCCGCTTCATCCGCACCGAGGGCGAGTTCAACGACAGCGATTTCGACTTCGCCAGCCCCACCTTTGGCCTCACCATCGACAGCCCCGGCACCGGCTATGTCAACGAAGCGGTCTATGCGCTGATCGGCGCGCGGGCCGATGCGCTGGAGGGGCGCTGGACGCATGATCTGTCCGCGCAGATGGCCGACATCGACCGCGCAACCTTCAGCGCGTTCGGCCCCACATCGGGGAGCGAGGGCGACCGGATCAAGGCGTCCTATGTCACCGCACTGCGGCTGGATACGGCGCACAACCTCACCTTCGCCGCCGATTGGGAGCGCGAACGGTTCCGAAATGCCGACCCATCGGGGTTTGCCTTTGCCGGGCGGCGCGCGATCGAAACGGTCGGGCTGGTCGGCGAATATCGCTATGCAGGCACGGCGGTCGACCTGACGGCGGCTGTGCGCCACGATCTTAATGACAAGTTCCGCGATGCCACCACCTTCCGGGTGGGCGCGGGATACCGCCTTACCGATACCACCCGGCTGCGCGCAGCGGCGGGTTCGGGCGTCAAGAACCCCGGCTTTTTCGAACTCTACGGCTTCGTCGACGGTCGCTTCATCGGCAATGATGCGCTGCGGCCCGAAAAATCGACGGGGTGGGAAGTGGGCGTGGATCAGGACGTGGGCGACAGCGCGCGCCTATCGATCACATATTTCGACAGCGAGTTGGAGCGCGAGATTTTCACCACCTTCCCGGCCCCCACCTTCATCGCCACACCGGCGAACCGTGTGACGGAAAGCCAGCAGCGCGGGGTTGAAGTGTCGCTGGCCGCCAGATTGGCCGAGCAATGGAGCTTCAATGCGGCCTATTCCTACCTTGATGCCGAGGAGGATGGGGTCGAGGAAGTGCGCCGCCCCGACCATATCGCCAGCGCGGCGCTGACATGGAGCGCGCCCGGCGATGCCGCATCCGCCACGCTGGTGGTGCGGCACAATGGCGCGACGCCTGATGTGGCCTTTACCGATCCCAGCTTTGTGCCGGTGCGGGTGCGGCTGGATGATTACACGCTGGTGAATCTCAACGCGCGGGTCAAGCTGGCCGAGGGTATCAGCGGCTTTGCCCGGATCGAAAACCTGTTTGATGAGGATTACGAACAGGTGTTCAGCTTTGTGTCGCCGGGGCGGTCTGCCATGGCAGGGGTTGAAGCAAGGTTCTGACCAGCTTCCCCCTCCCTTGAGGGAGGGGCCGGGGGTGGGTGCGCGACGGTCGCTGCTGCCGAATACCCATCCCCCAACCCCTTCCCTCAAGGGAAGGGGAGCAGAATTGCCAACCCCCTCGCAATTGCAGCAAGAAATGCGTAGGGGACGCCGATGCATTTTCTCGACCAAGCCAAGATCTATGTGAAATCCGGCGGGGGCGGCCCTGGGGCCGTTTCTTTCCGGCGTGAAAAATACGTCGAATATGGCGGGCCTGACGGCGGTGACGGCGGGCGCGGCGGCGATATCGTGTTCGAAGCCGTCGCCGGTCTCAACACCCTGATCGACTTTCGCTACACCCAGCATTTCAAGGCGCCGCGCGGCGGGCACGGGATGGGCAAGGATCGCACCGGGGCCTCGGCCAAGCCGCTGGTGATCAAGGTGCCGGTCGGCACGCAGATCATTTCCGAAGACAAGGACGAGGTGCTGGCCGATTTCACCGAGGTCGGTCAGCGCGTCGTGCTGCTTGAAGGCGGGATGGGCGGGCGCGGCAATGCCAGCTACAAAACCTCCACCAACCGCGCCCCGCGCCAGCATCAGCCGGGTATCGCGGGCGAGGAATTGTGGGTCTGGCTGCGGCTGAAACTGCTCGCGGATGTGGGCCTTGTCGGCCTGCCCAATGCCGGCAAATCGACCTTCATCAACGCGGTCAGCAATGCCGGGGCCAAGGTCGGCGATTATGCCTTCACCACGCTGGTGCCCAAACTGGGCGTGGTGCGGCACAAGGGGCGCGAATTTGTGCTGGCCGACATTCCCGGCCTGATCGAAGGCGCGGCCGAAGGCGCAGGGGTGGGCGACCGTTTCCTCGGCCATATCGAACGTTGCCGCGTGCTGATCCACCTGATCGACATCACCGGCACCGAAGCCGCTGACCCGGTCGAAGCGATGCGCGTGGTCGAGGAAGAACTCGCGGCATACGGCGCGGGGCTGGAAGACAAATCGCGGCTGGTGGCGCTCAACAAGCTCGATCTGGCCGACGCCGAACTGGTTGAAGCCTTCCGCGCCGAATTGCTGGCGGCAGGGGCGGAAAAGGTGTTCGCAGTATCCGGCGCGACCGGAGCGGGCATTCCCGAACTGCTCGACGCGGTGCTCGGCTACCTGCCTGATCGCACCTCAACCGAAACCAAGGCGGTCGAAATCGAAGATATGGACGCCGACGGGGCGGCCGACTGGTCGCCGCTCTGACAATCGAACACCAGATACCTTAGAGGAAGCCATGAAAATCGAGTCGTTGCTCGACTTCCGCGAAATAGACAAATGCCCCCGGCTGGTGATCAAGCTGGGGTCGGCGCTGTTGGTGCATGGCGACGGCGAATTGCGCTATGAATGGCTGCGCAGCGTCGCCGCAGAAGTGGCGGGCGCACGCGCACGCGGGCAGGAAATTATCGTCGTGTGTTCGGGCGCGGTGGCGGTGGGCGCGGCCAAGCTGGGGCTGCCCGGCGGGGGGCGCGAAACACTTGCCCATGCGCAGGCGGCGGCGTCTGTCGGGCAGGTGGTGCTGATCGCCACCTGGGCGCAGTTGCTGGCCGAATACGGGCTGGTCGCGGGGCAGATGCTGCTGACGCTCGATGATCTGGAAGGTCGGCGGCGATACCTCAATGCGTCGGAAACCTTGCGCGAATTGCTGGCGCGCGGGGCGGTGCCGATCATCAACGAAAACGATTCGATCGCCACCTCCGAAATCCGGTTTGGCGACAATGATCGGCTGGCTGCGCGCGTGGCGCAGGCGGCGTCGGCTGATGGCATCCTGCTGCTGACCGATGTCGACGGGCTGTATGATCGTGACCCCGCCCACCCCGAGGCCGAAATCCTGCCCGAAGTGCGCGGCGTGACCGATGAAATCCACGAGATGGCGAGCGGCGAATCATCGTCGGGCAAAGGCTCGGGCGGGATGACGTCCAAACTGCTCGCCGCGCAAATTGCCGAGCGCGCGGGGATTGCGCTGGCGATCATCAAGGGCACGGATGACATGCCGATTGCCTGCGCGATGGCGAGCGGGCTTGGCACCTTGTTCCTGCCGACGCGCGATGACAATGCGTGGAAAAGCTGGATCGGCGGGCGGCTGCGCTTCAACGGCGGGATCCGCGTCGATGCGGGCTGCGTGGCGGCGCTGGGTCGCGGCAAAAGCATTCTCGCCGCCGGGATTACCGAAGTTTATGGCGATTTTGAACGCGGTGATGTGATCAGGGTAGAAGATCAGGATGGCAGGCTGATTGCCAAGGGGATGGTCGAATATGACTGGAACGAATGCGAAGTGATCAAAGGCCACCGCAGGGAGGAACTGATCGAGCAACTGGGCTACCTGCCGCGTTCTTGTGTGATCCACCGCGATCATCTGGTGATGGTGTGATTGTGCCGGCATGAGCGTGTCGGCATGAGCCTTCTGGCGATCACTGGTGCGACCGGGTTTGTCGGCAGTGCGGTGCTCGACGCGGCGCTGGGCGCGGGCCATCAGGTGCGCGCGCTGACCCGCCGGGCGCAGCCGGAACGCGCCGGGGTGGAATGGGTGCCTGGCGATTTGTCGAACGCCGCCGCGCTTGCTGCGCTGATTGCTGGCGCCGATGCGGTGATCCACATTGCCGGACTGACCAGCACGCCCGATCCCGGCGAATTCGAACCCGCCAATGTTACCGGCACCGCCAATATCATCGCCGCGATGAAGCACGCCGGTGCGGCGCGGCTGGTGTTTGTATCCTCGCTTGCGGCGCGGATGCCGAGGCTGTCGGCCTATGGCGCGTCAAAGGCGAGGGCGGAAACGCTGGTCGAAGCGTCGGCGCTGGACTGGACGATTATCCGCCCGCCTGCGGTCTACGGCCCGCGTGACCGCGACATGCTCGACCTGTTTCGCGCCGCGAAATGGGGTGTGGTGCCGCTGCCGTCGGGCGGGGCGACGTCGATCATCCATGTCGATGATCTTGCCGGCCTGCTTGTGACATTGGCGGGCAACGCTGCGCCCACGCGCAAGAAAATCCACGAACCCGATGATGGCCGAGAAGGCGGGTGGAGCCACAAGGAACTGGCGCAGGCCATCGGCCATGCGGTGGGAAAGCGCAGCGTGTTCGCCCCGCATCTGCCGCGCGCGGTCATGCATGCCGCCGCGGCTGCCGACCGCCTGCTGCGCGGGGACCGGGCCAAACTGACGCCCGACCGGGTCAGCTATATGTGCCACCCCAACTGGGTCGCGCGGTTCGATCGCGCGGTGCCCGCTGCGGTGTGGCAGCCAGCGATTGCGGGCGAGGACGGGCTAAGGGCAACCGCGCAGTGGTATCGGCGCGAAGGGTGGCTCTGAATAAATGCTCGACATACCGATTGGAGACTTTATCCTTGGGGTGGGGGTGCAAATAACGGCAAAATCCATTGCCTTTGTTCGCACCATAAATGGGGGGAATCATGAAGAAATTTGCATTTATTGCCGTGCTTGGTGCTTTGGCGGCCTGCACACCTGAAGCCGATGCGCCGGCCGAGTCGGTAGTTGAAGAAACCGCGGCAGCCGTCACTGCGGCCGATGGCGGCACACCCTATGGCAAGTACCGCGTCACCGCATCAGACGGCAAGGTTTCCGTGGAAGATGTTCGCGAGGATGGCACCTGGACCAGCACCGACGAAGCAGGTGTGGTGACCACCGGCACCTGGGAACAGAATAGCCCAAGCCTGTATTGCACCACCAAAGACGAAGAAGGTGCCAAACAGGTTTGCCATGAAGAAGGCATCGACGAAAACGGGGTCTGGACCTCGAAGAACCCGACCGATGGCACGGTTGTCACGGTCGAGCGGGTTGAAGCCTGATTTTTACGGATCGGCGGGGCGGTGATTTTCGGTCACTGTCCCGCCGGATCGCCTTACAAGAACGGCTCTTCGCCCGGTTTGTGAATGCCGCATTCGGTCTTGTCCCAGCCTTTCCACCGGCCCGAACGCGGGTCTTCGCCCGGCGCGACCTGGGTGGTGCAGGGTGAACAGCCGATTGAGGGATAGCCCTGTGCGATCAGCGGGTGGCGCGGCAGGTCATGCTGGATGAAATAGCCCTCGATCTGGCCCGCATCCCAATCGATCAACGGGTTGATCTTGAGCCGACCCTGCGCATCGGACGTATCGACTTCAAAGCGCGGCAAATGCGCGCGGGTTGATGCCTGAAACGCCTTTCGCCCGGTAAAACTGGCATCAAAACCGGCCAGCGCTTTTTCCAACGGGCGCACCTTGCGGATTTCGCAGCAGCCATCGGGATCGTAGGACCAGCGCAGCCCGGTTTCGTCCCGCGCCGCCAGATCAGCCGGATCAGGCGTCAGCACCACAAGGTTCAGCCCCAGCAGTTGCACGAGCCGGCCACGATAGGCCAGCGTTTCGGCAAAATGCTTGGCGGTATCGAGGAACAGCACCGGCACACACGGATCGACGCTGGCGATCAGATGCAGCAGCACCGCGCTTTCCGCGCCGAAGCTGGATACAATCGCCAGATCGCCCGCCAGATTATCGCGGATGACGCTTTCGAGCATATCCCGCGTCGTGCTGCCCCGGAACATCCGGTTCAATCGCAAGGCATCGTGATCGGTAAAGCGCGGCGCGAGGTTCAGCGTGTCGCGGGTGCGCGCGGCGGTGGGCAGCGACAGTTCAGGCTTCATGGCGCTTGTCCGCGATGGTGCGGCGCGTATCTGCGGCGCGTTGATAGACATTGTCCCATGTGGCGAAGGCGCGGGCGGCGTCGCCTTCGTCCAGCCGCTTGTCCGGGGCGAAACTGTCAAACCCGCAGCGGCGCATATGGCTAAGCTGATCGATCAACACATCGCCTACCGCGCGCAATTCTCCGGTGTAGCCCGCCTCACGCAGAATCCGCGCCGCCGAATAGCCGCGCCCGTCGGTGAAGGCGGGGAAATTGACCTCGACCAGCGCCAGCCGGTCAAGGAACGGCAGCAACAGCCGCGCATCATCGCCCGGTTCGATCCGCACGGCGGTGGCATTGGTCTGATCGCAGCAGGAGTCCACGGTGACGGTGCCGTGATCGACCGGTTCATCATCGCGGAACCGAAACTGCACTTCGTCGGGGCTGGTGCCGAGATCGCGGGACTCAACCATACAATGCCTCCTTGAACGGTTCCATGCCGATCCGGCGGTAGGTATCGATGAAGCGTTCGCCATCAGCCCGCGCGCCGAGATAGACGTCGGTGACAGTCTCGACCGCCGCGATCACGCCGTCTTCGTCAAAGCCGGGGCCGGTGATCTTGGCGAGGCTGACGTCCTCCGCCTCCGACCCGCCCAATGAAAGCTGGTAATTCTCGGTGCCTTTCCGGTCGACGCCAAGGATGCCGATATGGCCCGCATGGTGGTGCCCGCAGGCGTTGATGCAGCCTGAAATCTTGAGCTTCAATTCGCCCACAACCTCGGTGCGTCCGGTCTCGGCAAAGCGTTCGGAAATACGCTGGGCGAGCGGGATCGAGCGGGCATTGGCGAGGCTGCAATAATCAAGGCCGGGGCAGGCGATGATATCCTCGATCGTGTCCATGTTCGGCGCGGCGAGGCCTGCCGCGTCAAGCGCCGCCCAGATTGCGGGCAGATCGGCAATGCGGACGTGTGGCAGCAACAGGTTCTGGGTGTGCATCACCCGCAATTCATCAAAGCTGTATTCGCGCGCCAACCGTGCCACGATCCGCATCTGATCGGCGGTGGCATCGCCGGGAATGCCGCCGACCGGCTTGAGGCTGATGACGGCGGAGACATATCCCGGCGCCTTGTGCGGGTGGGTGTTGCGGCGCACCCACAAGCCGAAACCGTCATCCCAGCGAAAGCTGGGATCTCCGGCGGCCTTGCTCTGCAATTGCTCCAGGTCCCAGCTTTCGCTGGGATGATGGAACGCGGGCGGAGCGAAATATTCCGCAATCCGCGCCAATTCCTCACGCGGGGGTTCCACCCCCACGCTGAGCAGGTGGGCGAATTCTTCCTCGACCTGCCGTGTATATTCTGCCGCGCCCAGTTCGTGGACGAGGATCTTGATCCGCGCCTTGTATTTGTTGTCGCGCCGACCGTAGCGGTTGTAAACGCGCAAGGCGGCCTCGGCATAGGTGATCAGCTGATCCACGGCCACGAAATCGCGCACCAGCGGCGCGATTATCGGGGTGCGGCCCATGCCGCCGCCGACATAGAATTGCGCGCCCACCGCGCCATCCCGCTTCACAATGCGGATGCCGATATCGTGCAGCCGCATTGCCGCGCGGTCTTTTTCTGCCGCGATCACGCAGAATTTGAACTTGCGCGGCAGGTGGGTGAATTCGGGGTGAAAGCTCGACCACTGGCGCAGCAGCTCGGCATAGGGGCGCGGGTCGGTGACTTCATCGGCGGCAGCGCCCGCGAAATGATCGGCGCTGATATTGCGGATGCAATTGCCGCTGGTCTGGATCGCGTGCATCTCGTGCCTGGCCAGATCGGCGAGCGCGTCGGCGGCGTCCTCCAGCTTGATCCAGTTATACTGGATGTTCTGGCGGGTGGTGAAGTGGCCATAGCCGCGATCATATTTCTCCGCGATGTCGGCCAGCGCCTCCATCTGGCGCGCATTGAGCGTGCCATAGGGGATCGCCACGCGCAGCATATAGGCGTGGAGTTGCAGATAGAGGCCGTTCATCAACCGCAGCGGTTTGAACTGGTCTTCGCTCAAGCGGCCTTCCATGCGGCGGCGCGCCTGATCGCGGAATTCTTCCACGCGGGCATCGACCATGGCCTGATCGTATGAGTCGTATTGGTACATCAGATTACCCAGTCCCAGCCCGTTCGATCCGCCGTCGGCACCGCCAGATCGCGCCGCACGGTCGGGCCGAGCGCGCGCACGCGGTCTTTGATATGCGCGGGGCGAACATGGCCTGCCGCGTCGATGCTGGCGTCGATTGCGTAAGGCACGTTGACCCGGCGCGCGGCTTCTTCACGGGCGAGAATTTCTTCGGAATCATCGCCTGCATCGACCGCATCATCGACAAACAGCGACCAGCCGGTGCCGTTCCACCACACCACCGCGCCCGAACGCAGATCATTGCCGGTGAGGATTTTCATTGCGCCCACTTTTCTTCGTCATTCCGGCGCAGGCCGGAACCCAGTTCGACTGTCGCTGCTGGGTCCCGGCCTGCGCCGGGATGACGAGCAGCTCGCAAAATCTCGACATCCTTGCGCGCCGTAACCTCGCCGATCACGATCAGCGCGGGGCTTTTCACCGCCTCGCGCACGACCAGATCGGGCAGGCCTGCCAGCAATCCGCGCAGCACCCGCATTTCGGGCCGTGCGGCGTTTTCGATCACGGCGATCGGCATATCGGGGGCGAGCCCGTCGCCCATCAACTTTTCAGCGATTTGCGGCGCGGTGGACACGCCCATGTAGATAACCAGCGTGCGGCCCGCGCCCGCGAGGCCTGACCAGTTCTGTTCGCTCAATCCCTTGCACTGGCCAGCGACAAAGCTGACGATGCTCGATGCGTCGCGGTGCGTCAGCGCGATACCGCTCGCCGCCGCCGCGCCGTTCGCCGCCGAAATGCCGGGGACGATTTCGACTGGAACGCCGGCTGCGCGCGCGGCCTCTGCCTCCTCACCGCCGCGCCCGAAGATGAACGGATCGCCACCCTTCAATCGCACCACGTCACGGCCCGCCAGCGCCTCGTCCACCAGCAGCGCGTTGATATCATCCTGCGCCATGGTGTGGCGCGCGCGGCGTTTGGCGACCGAGATCAACCGCGCATCGGCCCGCGCCAGGCCGAGAATATCGCGGCCGGCCAGCCCATCATGGACGATCACCCCGGCCTGTTCGATCAGGCGCGCGGCGCGCAGGGTAAGAAGGTCCACCGGACCCGGCCCTGCGCCGACGAGATAGATGGTGCCAATCTGCATGACACTGCAAATGGGCGAGCGTGCGCTGCCGTGCCAGCGAGAATGGATTGGAGCCGTAAAAGCCCAGCTATCGGGCCGAAGGCTCGTCTGGCTGCTTGCGGCTTTCGAGCGCCGCGATCAACGCCTTGATCTGCGCATTGTCGCGCAGGTTGATGTCGCGCTGCGGGAAGGGAATCTCGATCCCGTGTTCCTTGAACAGCCACCACAGGTTTTTCAGCACTTCGCTGCGGACATTGCCCACGCCGTCTTCGGGATCATTGATCCAGCAGTGGATCACGAAATTGACCGAACTATCGCCATACTCGCTCATCCAAGCGGTGGGAGGTGGGGTGTCGAGCACGCGACTGCACTGGCTTGCGGCCTTGAGCATCAACGCCTCGGCCACGTTCATGTCGGCATTGTAACTGACCCCGACATGCACCTGCATCCGCACCTTCTTGGAGGAATAAGACCAGTTTTCGACCTGATTGATCATCAGATTTTCGTTGGGAATCAGATATTCACGCTGATCACGGGTGGTGACGGAAACCGCGCGGATGCCGATTTTACGGATCTGACCGAAGGTTTCGTTGCCGGCCATGTCGGCCACCGCAATGACGTCGCCCGGCTTGATCGACTTGTCCATCAGCAGGATGATTCCGGCGATGAGGTTGCCGAAGGTCTTCTGCAGCCCGAACCCGATCGCGAGACCAAAGGCGCCGCCGAAAAACGCCAGCGCGGTCAGATCGATGCCGAGCAGGTCGATCCCGGTGAAGAAGGCAGCGGCCCAGACGACGATCGTCAGGATTTTCTCTGACAAAAGCTTTTGCGTGTCATCGAGCCGGTCGAGGCTGCGGATCAGGCGGTGTCCGAACCGGTTGATCAGCATTGCGATGATGATGACCAGCATGATGACGATGATCACCAGCAGCGCATCGAGCAGCGACACGCGCGTCTGTCCGACTTCGAGCGCGATTCCATCGAGCCGTTCAAGGAATGCCCCGGCGGTCTGGCTTTGCGCGGCAACGCCTTCCTTGAGCTTGTCAGCAGCCTCGACTGCTTCGGGTGGTGCAGTGGGCGCAGCACGCGCCGCGTCCGCAGCAGCTTCGGGTGGCGGCGCGGTGCTGGCCGGATTGGCGGCTGCGATGGCCTGTAGCGCGGCGGCGGCGATGTTCATGAACCCTCCGTCTGCTCAAGTGCCTGCGCCAGATCGGCGATCAGATCGTCTGCATCTTCCAGCCCGATCGCCAGCCGGATCGCCGGGGCGCCGAAACCTGGCATCAGGCTGCGGTGCTGTTCGGGCCGGATCGGCAGGGCGAGGCTTTCATACCCGCCCCAGCTATAGCCGATGCCGAACAATTCCAGCCCGTCCGCCACGCGGGCCGAGGCCTGCGGATCATCGCTCGCCAGCACGAATGCGAACAGGCCGCAGCCGCCGGTGAAATCGCGTTGCCACAGAGCGTGGCCGGGATTGGACGGCAACAGTGGGCACAGCACCCGCGCCACCTGCGGCTGGCTTTCCAGCCACTGCGCGATTTTGAGCGCCGAGCGGGTCTGCGCGTCGAGCCTGAGGCCCATGGTGCGAAGGCCCCGTGCAGCCAGCGCGGCATCATCGGGCGAAACAACCTGCCCCAGATCCTGAGCCGTGCGGCGCAGCGCGGTGTACCAGCGTTTGCCCGCGCTGGCCGCGCCCATCATCAGATCGGAATGGCCACCGACATGTTTGGACAGGCTCATCATCACGATATCGCAGCCGTGGCTGAGCGCGGCAAAGCCCAGCGGCCCGGCCCAGGTATTGTCGATCAGGCTGACCGCGCCATGTTCGCGCGCGGTCGCCGCCAGCGCCGGGATATCGCAGACCTCGAAGGTCAGGCTACCGGGGCTTTCCAGCCACACCGCACGCACAGGATCGGCAAACAGCGCGCGGTAGGCGCCCAGATCGCGCGGGTCGAAGAAGGCGGCTTCAACCCCCATCCGTTTCAGCAGGCCGGTCACCATGCTGCGTGACGGGTCATAGGCATTATCGGTCATCAGCAGGCGATCACCGGGTTTCAGCACCGCCAGCAGGCACCCGGCAATCGCCGCCACCCCGCTGGGGTAGAGCACGGTGCCGTGCGCGCCCGGTTCAATCTGGGTCAGCGCCTCGGCCAGCGCCCATTGCGTCGGCGCGCCGCGCCTGCCGTAGAAAAACTGCCCGTCAGCATTGTTGCCGCCAGCAGCGTGGCGATCGGCGTCCTGTTCATACAGGTGGGTGGAGGCGCGCCACACCGGCGGATTGACCACCGGGCCGGTCCATTCCTTGCGCCTGCCGCCGCGCACCAGCTTTGTTGCGGGTTTCAGTTGCTTGCCATCATTGCTGCCGCTCATGCGTCCGGCCCTTGCGCTTTGGGGGTGTCAGGATCGGCGCCCCATTCGCTCCAGCTGCCGTCATAGAGCGCGGTGTCGCGTTTGCCGATCAGGTGGAGCGCGAACAACAGCACGCTCGCCGTTACCCCGCTGCCGCAGGTGGTGGTGACGGGGCGTGTCAGATCGACCCCGGCGGCGGCAAAGGCGGCGCGCAGTTCTTCGGGCGATTTGTAGGTGCCGTCGGGGTTCAGCACTTCGGTGAAGGGCAGGTTGCGCGCGCCGGGGATGCGCCCGTTCGGCCCGCCATGCACCGGATCAATCCCGCTGCCGAACACCCGGTCTGCGCTGCGCGCGTCGAGCACCTGTTCGGCCTGCGTGTCCAGATTGGCGAGCATCTGTGCCTTGCTGCGCACCGCGCGTGCCGGGGCAAGGTTGGGGGGCGGTGCCGGGGAAATTTCGAGTGAGCCGATTTCCAGCGGGCGGCCCTCTGCCCGCCATCTGGCCAACCCGCCATCAAGGATCGCGGTATTCTCCCACCCGCAGGCGGAAAGCATGAACCACGCGCGCGCCGAGGTGCGAATCGCGCTGTCATCATAGAGGATGATGGTATCGTTCGGGGTCACGCCCAGCTCTCCCAGCCGCTCCGCCAGTTGTTCAGGGCGAGGCAGGGCAGCGGGCACGCTGGAGGTCTGATCGATCAGGCTGGCGAGGCCCAGAAACCGGGCACCGGGGATATGCCCGTCGGCAAATTCAGCCGCAGCATCGCGTCCGGCAGCGGGCAGGTGATGCGAGGCATCGAGGATGGCAAGGCCCGCCGCATCGCCGTGCGCGGCAAGCCATTGGGCCGGGACCAGATCAGGGATGGGCGTTGTCATGGCGCAACCCTAGCGCGCCGTTGGCGCTGGCGCAAAGTGCAAGGTTAGCCTTGGGCGCTTGCGCCGATCCCCCATTCAAGGCAACAGCGCAGCATGGATAGCATACCTGAACAGCCCGCGCCCAAGCCGACACTGGCCCCGCAATTTCTTGGCAAGGATACGCCCATGCCAACCTCGCCAGAGGATGCGCGGCTCGATTACGTGCCCAACCCACGTCCCGGCCTCACCTATCTGGTGCGATTTGCCGCGCCTGAGTTCACCTCGCTCTGCCCGGTGACGGGCCAGCCCGATTTTGCGCATCTGGTGATCGACTATGTGCCCGGCGCGACGATTGTCGAGAGCAAGAGTTTGAAATTATTCCTCGGTTCTTTCCGCAATCACAATGGCTTTCACGAAGATGTGACGGTCGGCATCGGCGCGCGGCTGTTTGATGAAATGCGCCCGCAATGGCTGCGGATTGGCGGATACTGGTATCCGCGCGGCGGCATTCCGATCGATGTGTTCTGGCAATCAGGCGCGCCGCCGGAAGGGCTGTGGCTGCCCGATCAGGGGGTTGCCCCCTATCGCGGGCGCGGTTGATCGCGTTCGGGCTTGCGCGCGCAAACCCGGATCACATGGCCAGATCCAGTTGCAGGAAACGCGGCGCGGTCTTGTGCGCTGCGCGCCATTTCGCCAGCGGGAATGCGCCTGCACCCAGCGCCGCCAGCGGGATGCCAGCTTCGGCCAGCGAATAGGGGGAAATCCGGTTGCGGGTCATGAACCCGCCCACCCCGTCGCTGATCAGCGCGCTTTCGAATTGCAGGCCCTGGCTGCTCTCGCCAGCGTTCACCACCTTGCTCACCACCAATTGGCCGTGGCCCAGATCAAGCACGACATCAGTCCCGACTGGCACCCCGGCCAGCCCGGTTATGCGCGCGCCCGATTTGGACAGATTGCGCAAAATCACCTGATAATAGTGATCCTCGTGGATCAGCCCGACCTTGCGGAAGATCGAGATGCGGTCGGAACGGTGGCGCGGCGGGCCGCTCGGCGTGAATTTCAACTTGCCGTCGCTGACCTGCGCCAGCACATCTTCCTGCGCAAGCGCGCGTGAATAGATATAGCCTTGCACCAGATCGGCGCCGCGCTGCTTGACCAGATCAAGCTCGTCCATCGCCTCGACCCCTTCGGCGACGGTTTCCATGCCCAGCGCCTTTGCCAGCGCGACGATGGCGGTGATGATCGCCGGGTTGGTATCACCATTTTCGGTGCAGCCACGCACGAAGCTCTGGTCGATCTTGAGCTTGTCGAAATGCCCGTGCTTGAGATAGCCGAGCGATGAATAGCCAGTGCCGAAATCATCGAG
>JAHJSJ010000319.1 GCA_018830415.1 Alphaproteobacteria bacterium
CGGCGCGGGCGGAGAAATCAGCAGGAGCGGTGCTCATTGATGGGTCTCGATATGGTCGGGCAGGAACGGAGGCTTGCCAAGCTTGCCCACGCGGCGCTGATGGCGTCCGGCGGGGTCGCCCGCATCGGCAAATTCGGTGTCGAGGAAGGTCGCGACGCAGGATTTGGCCATCTCGCTCCCGATCAGCCGCGCGCCTAATGCGATGCAATTGGCATCATTATGTTCGCGGGCGAGGGCGGCTGAGAGCGGCTCTGACACCAAAGCGCAGCGCACTTGCGGGTGGCGGTTGACGCTAATCGAAATGCCGATCCCGCTGCCGCACAGGGCAACCCCGAATTCCGCCGCCCCTTCGGCGATAACTTCCGCGAGACGGTAGCCGTAATCAGGGTAATCGACGCTGACCCCCGGTTCGGGGCCAAGGTCAGCGACCTCGTGCCCATCTTCGATGAGCCATTCGACAAGCTCGGCTTTGAGCGCGATGGCGGCGTGGTCAGAGGTGATGGCGATGCGCATGCAAGGCACATAGGCGCTGAGGCAGCGATTCTCCACCCCTAGGGGGCGGTTTTCGACGAAATCGCTGATGTGTGCGAGACATGAAAAACCCCGCCGAAGCGGGGCGTTTCATTATTACTGATCCAAGAACGACCGCATCTTTCGCGACCGGCTCGGGTGTTTCAACTTCCTCAGAGCCTTCGCCTCAATCTGGCGGATGCGTTCGCGGGTCACGCTGAACTGCTGGCCGACTTCTTCGAGCGTGTGATCGGTGTTCATCCCGATGCCGAAACGCATCCGCAGCACGCGTTCCTCGCGTGGGGTGAGCGAGGCGAGCACGCGGGTGACGGTTTCCTTGAGGTTCGCCTGAATCGCGGCATCGACCGGGATGATCGCGTTTTTGTCCTCGATGAAATCGCCCAGATGCGAATCTTCCTCGTCGCCAATCGGCGTTTCAAGGCTGATCGGTTCCTTGGCGATTTTCATCACCTTGCGCACTTTTTCCAGCGGCATGGAAAGACGCGCGGCCATTTCCTCAGGGGTCGGCTCGCGGCCTTCTTCGTGCAGGAACTGGCGGCTTGTGCGCACCAGTTTGTTGATCGTTTCGATCATGTGCACCGGAATGCGGATAGTGCGGGCCTGATCCGCGATGCTGCGGGTGATCGCCTGGCGGATCCACCACGTCGCGTAAGTGCTGAACTTGTAGCCACGGCGGTATTCGAACTTGTCGACCGCCTTCATCAGCCCGATATTGCCTTCCTGAATAAGATCAAGGAATTGCAACCCACGGTTGGTGTATTTCTTGGCGATCGAAATCACCAGGCGCAGGTTCGCCTCGACCATTTCCTTCTTGGCAATGCGCGCCTCACGCTCGCCCTTTTGCACCATGTTGACGATGCGGCGAAACTCGGTGAGGCTCATCCCGGTCTGTGCGGCGATATCGGAAATTTCAGCGCGGATGCGTTCAATCGCGGCGTCTTCGCGCTCGGCAAAGGCGGCCCATTTCTTGTCCTTCTTGGCGCGTTCCTTGATCCAGCCATCGTCCATCTCGTTGCCGACATAGGCGTTGAGAAAGTCGATGCGCTTGACCTTGTGACGTTCGGCCAGCCGTAGCATCTGCCCGCCCAGCGTGGTCAGGCGGCGGTTGAAGGCATAGAGATTGTCGACCAGAAATTCGATCTTGGTCGCGTGGAACTGCACGCTTTCGACCTCGGCGGTGAGGTCTTCGCGCAAGGTTTCGTATTTCTTTTCCTTAGCTTTCGGGAAATCATCGCCCTCCGCCAGAGTTTCGACCCGGTCGCGCTGGAGCTTTTCAAAATCCTTGAACAGCTTGGTGATGCGGGCAAAGGTTTCAAGCGCCTCGGGCTTCAGCGCAGCTTCCATCTGCGCGAGGCTGAGGGTGTTGTCTTCCTCCTCTTCCTCTTCGCGTTTGGGCCGACCTTCGCCGTCCTCGTCATCATCGCCGGATGCTTCGGGCTCGTCCTCTACCTCGTCGTCCTCACGGATCGTCGGGCCGGCGGTGGCTTCGGAGATTTCGCCATCGTCGTCGTCATCCTCGGCGCCCTCGGCCAGTTTGTCGGCGGGCGGTTCCTTTGACAGCATCGCGTCCAGATCAAGGATTTCGCGCAGTTGCATATCGCCATTGTTCAGCGCTTCTGACCACTGGATGATCGCATGGAAGGTGATCGGGCTTTCGCACAGGCCCATGATCATCATGTCGCGCCCGGCCTCGATCCGCTTGGCGATGGCAATTTCGCCTTCGCGGCTGAGCAGTTCAACCGCGCCCATTTCGCGCAGATACATCCGCACCGGATCATCGGTGCGTTCGCCGGTTACGAGCTTTTTGTTGCCCGCTCGCGCGTCCTTGCTCGGGCCCTTTTTGTCGCTGTCATCATCGTCGTCGTCGTCATCATTATCGTCATCGGCGATACCTTTGACTTCGGACTCCTCGCCATCGGATTCAGCCTCGGCATCCTCGTCGTTTTCGACGATCTGCACGCCCATTTCGCTGAGCGCGGTCTGGACATCCTCGATCTGATCGGGGCTCATCTCGCCCGACGGCAACGCCTCGTTCAGCTCGTCATAGGTGACATAGCCGCGCTTCCTTGCCTTGCTGATCAGCTTCTTGATCGAAGCCTCGTTGAGATCGATCAGCGGGGCGTCTTCCTTCTCGGCCATATCTCGGTATCAATCCATTGCCCGGCGGTGGCTTGCCCTGCGCCCTGTTGCGCCGCGCGAAGAAGCCGCCTGTTAATCCAATATCCGCTGTTCAGGCGGTGTTTTCACCCGTTGCCAGCGGAGCCGCTTTCCGGCGTCCGAAGGCTTTCAGGCGGTGTTCAATTGCATTGAGCTGCGCGCGCAAACGGGTCTGTTCGACAAACGACCCTTCCGGGTCATTGTCGAAACGGGCAATGGTGGCCGCAAGCGCAGCCTCCAAGGCTGGTTTTTCGACCAGCAGCGACACAGCTTCAGCCAGTTCCTCGCACGCGGCGCCGGGTTCGTGGCCTTCACCAAGGAAGGCGTAGCGGATATCTGCCGGCGGGGCAGGTTGACCTTGCGTAGC
Organism: Alphaproteobacteria bacterium; assembly: GCA_018830415.1. Taxonomy (GTDB): domain Bacteria; phylum Pseudomonadota; class Alphaproteobacteria; order Sphingomonadales; family Sphingomonadaceae; genus Erythrobacter. The sequence goes on from JAHJSJ010000319.1 coordinate 3,056, forward strand.
GCATATGGCGAGTGCGCCGTCCGAATCAAGCGTTTCTGCAAGTTCGAACAGCGATTCGATCAAAGGTGCGGCTTCGCGGTCATGCCGGGCGAGCCGCGACAGGGCCTCGGCATGGCGGGATATCTCGTGCGGATGGCGGGTCAGCCCGGCGATGACAGCGGTAAGCAGGCCTTGGCGCTGCCCGCCCGCCATCATGCCGGAAAGCCGCGCGCGCGCATCATCAGACAGGCGCTGCGGCGCTGGCGGGCCAGCGCGCCACGGCCCGCGCTGGCCGGGTTGGGGCGATTGCCGAGGCGCGCGCGGCGGATAAGCAAAGGCGGAGAACCGGTCGCCCAATTCGCGCCGGTAGAGGCTTTTGATCTCAGGGTCAGCGATGGTGTCGACATGCGCCATCAGCCGCGCCTTCAGACCGGCCTTTGCCTCTGGCGTGGTGAGCGGCTGTGCATCACGTTCAAACTGCCACAGGGTCTCGATCAGGCTGGCGGGGTTGGCGAGCAGCCGTTCCATCGCGGCGGTGCCTTGCTGGCGGATCAGATCATCGGGATCAAGCCCGCTAGGCAGGCGCACAATGGCGAGCGAACGCATCGGTGCGAGCATCGGCAGCGCCCGCGCAACCGCCCGCATCGCCGCGCGCTGGCCCGCTGCATCGCCATCAAAACACAGCACCGGGGCATCGACCATGCGCCACAATAGTTCGAGCTGCATTTCGGTGAGCGCCGTGCCGAGCGGGGCGACCGCATCGGCGATCCCCGCATTCGCCAGCGCGATCACGTCCATATAGCCTTCAACCACCACCACGCGGCCAGTCTGGCGAGCGGCAGGCGCGGCGCGGTGGAGGTTGTAGAGCGTGCGACCCTTGTCGAACAAATCAGTATCGGGCGAATTGAGATATTTCGCCACGCCTTCGCGCTTGTCGAGAATCCGGCCCCCAAAGGCGATCACCCGCCCGCGCGCATCGTGGATCGGCAGCATCACGCGGCCGCGGAACCGATCGTAATGCTCGCCCGCTTCGTTGGCGGCGCGCATCCCTGCCGCTTCGAGCATATCCTCGCCGAATTGAGGGAGGGCCTTGGGCAATGCCTGCCGGTCATCGGGTGCCCAGCCAAACCCGAATTCGCGGCAGACCGCAGGCGCGAACCCGCGCCGTTCCAGATAGTCGCGCGCAGCCCTGCCGCCCGGCCCGGCGAGGGTTTCGACATAGAACGCCTGCGCGGCATCGGTCACATCGATCAGGCTGGCGCGTTGTTCGGCGCGTTTGGCTTGTGCCGGATCGGGCGCGGGGACTTCCATCCCGGCCTGCGCCGCCAGTTCCTTGACCGCGTCCATGAATTGCAGCCCGGCATGATCGACCATCCAGCTGATCGCATCGCCATGCGCGCCGCAGCCAAAGCAGTGGTAGAATTGTTTCTGATCATTGACGTAGAAACTGGGTGTTTTCTCGTCGTGGAACGGGCAGCACCCCTTCCATTCACGCCCTGCACGGGTCAGCTTGACGCTGCGCATCACCAGCGTGGACAGCGTGATCCGCGCGCGCAGTTCGTCCTTCCATTGGGGGGTGATGGCCATGATGCGACTATTGATCCCCGTTTCCGTTCGTGTCGAGATGAGGCACGAGGATCATGTGCACCCGGTGTGGAAATAAACCCCGTTCGTGCTGAGCTTGTCGAAGGGTTGTTCTTCACTTTGACCCTTGTGCTGGCCAAAAGAAGGACAGTGCTTCGACAGGCTCAGCACGAACGGGTTAGATTCAGGAAAGCGCCGCCTTCACCAGCCCGCTCGCCAGTTTGCCGTCGAGCACCGCGCCGTGGCGGGCTTTCAATTCGGCCATGACCGTGCCCATGTCCTTGATGCTTGCCGCGCCGGTTTCGGCTTTTATCGCTTCGATAGCCGCGATAGTATCGGCCTCGCTCAGCATTTGCGGCAGGAATTCCTCGATCACCGCGAGTTCGGCGCGCTCCACCGCGGCCAGTTCCTCACGCCCGCCGGTCACATACATATCAATCGATTCGCGCCGCTGCTTGGCCATTTTCTGGAGCACGCTGACCACCAGTTCATCATCGGGGATCACCTTGCTGCTGGTGCGTTCCTCGATATCGCGATCCTTGATCTTGGCGGAAATCTGGCGGAGCGCGGCGGTGCGGTCTTTCTCGCCCGCCTTCATCGCGGCGATGGTGGCGGATTTGATGTCATCACGGATCATGGCGTGTTTCCTGTGGATGGAATGGAGCGCCGCGCCTCTAACGCAAATAGAAGGCCTCGCCTAGGTTGACGCGGGTGGATGTGGGGCTTAGCGGACAAAACTTAGCAACATCGCTGGCTTTCATACGAACGGAGCGCCCTATGGCCGACCCCGCATCTTTCCGCGCGCAACCTTCCGGCGCGACGGGAGTCCTCGTTCTGGCCGATGGCACGGTGGTGTGGGGCCGGGGCTTTGGATACGCAGGTTCTGCGGTGGGCGAAGTGTGCTTCAACACCGCGATGACCGGCTATCAGGAAGTGATGACCGATCCTTCCTACGCAGCCCAGATCGTCACCTTCACCTTCCCGCATATCGGCAATGTCGGCGCGAATGGCGAGGATGTGGAGAGCCGGGTTGAGGGCGCCGTGGGGTGCATCGTGCGCGAGGATGTGACCGAGCCGAGCAGTTTTCGCAGCATCGAGAAATTCACCGAGTGGATGGCGCGCAACGGCAAGATCGGCCTTTCGGGGGTGGACACCCGCGCCCTGACCCGCCGCATCCGCCTTGTCGGCGCGCCCAACGCGGTGATCGCCCATGCGCCTGACGGGAAGTTCGATATCCCCGCCTTGCTGGAACGCGCGCAGGGCTGGCCAGGGCTGGAGGGCATGGACCTTGCGGTGCGGGTCACGCGTGAGGCGCAGGAAGGCTGGGCGGGCGGTTACTGGACGCTGGGCAAGGGCTACGGCCGCGCGGCGTTCGATGCGAAGCCCCACGTGGTCGCCATCGATTACGGCGCGAAGGACAATATCTTCCGCAATCTGGTGCGCGCGGGCGCGCGGGTAACGGTGGTTCCGGCCAACGCATCGCTGGAAGATATTCTGGCGCTGGAACCTGCCGGCGTGTTCCTTTCCAACGGCCCCGGCGATCCGGCGGCGACAGGGGAATACGCAGTGCCGGTAATCGCGGCGCTGCTGGCGGCGGACGTGCCGCTGTTCGGCATCTGTCTGGGCCACCAGTTGCTGGCGCTGGCAGCGGGCGCGAAGACGATCAAGATGCACCAGGGCCACCGCGGCGCAAACCATCCGGTGCAGCGCGTGGGCGAGGGCTGGGGGGAGACTTCGGGGCTGGTCGAGATCACCTCGATGAACCACGGCTTTGCGGTGGATGTTGCGACCCTGCCGGAGAATGTCGAGCAGACCCATGTGAGCCTGTTCGATGGGACGAATTGCGGGATTGCGATCAAGGGCAAGCGGGCCTTCGCGGTGCAGTATCACCCCGAGGCAAGTCCGGGGCCGCAGGATAGTTTTTACCTGTTCGCAATGTTCGTGGGGGGGCTGGGGTGAGGACGAGCATCGCACTTGGTGTCGCCGCGCTCGCGCTGCTCTCAGGCTGCGCTGACTGGCGCGAAGGGCCGGAAGGCGTTGAGACTTGCGTGAGCCGTCACGCGCCAAAAAAGGGTGCAATTGATTTGCTCCAGGATGATCCGGGCGTTTGGGTGCCTGCCTACACTTACGACATCACCAAGATGGAAGACCCGCACGCCTTCGGGCGCGAGGTGCAGAAGCGCGGGGGATCCTTCCAGTGGGTCGGGTGGAAGCCGGGTCGCAAGCCCCCCGAGTCCGCGCTTCAGGGACAGCGGGCTCGTTGGGAGGACACGCCCGCCACCTTCGAGGGCGCAGTGCTCCTCGCGGGGGACCCTGGGCTCTACAAGGTGCGCGGCAAGCCCGGCCTCTACCGCACGCTTGTGCGCCAGGGCTGCGAGGGCCAGCGCCTTGGCATGCGGCTCCGCACGTTCAGTTTTACACGCGAAGAAGCGCTTGTGGACGGCAAGCTTCCGTCAACGCGGATGCATGCGTCCGAAATGCGCAAACTCGTCAAGCCTGCCATTTCGACCGAGGACTTGCTTCCATAATGCCCAAAAGAACCGACATTTCCTCAATCCTCCAAGCCTCCCTTCCCCTTGGGGAAGGGCTGGGGATGGGGGTTCGGCGGTGAGGGGGCGGGGCGACCTATCGGGCGTTGCACACCCATCCCCCAACCCCTTCCCTCAAGGAAAGGGGGGCTTAGGCGTTGCGGGCAATCGCGATCTCTTGTGCGATTACCTGCAACACCCCGTCCATATTCCACAGCACCTCGTTGTTCCAGAAACGGATCACGCGGTAGCCGTGGGCTTCGATGATCCGGGTGCGGTTGGCGTCGGTGGGGCTGTCGGCGTGCTGTCCGCCGTCCAACTCAATCGCGAGGCGCAGCGAGCGGCAGGCGAAGTCGGCGATGAAACCGCCAATCGGGAACTGCCGAGTGAACTTCACGCCCTCAAACCGGCTCGCACGAAGGTGCATCCACAACTGTTTCTCCGCGTCGGTCGGCTCATTGCGCAGTTTGCGCGCGAGGCTGGTCAGTCGCTTTTCCGCCATTGTCGCACACCCATCCCCAACCCCTTCCCTCAAGGGAAGGGGATTCGGAGCACATAATGCCACGTCGAACAGATATCCAATCCATCCTCGTCATTGGCGCTGGCCCGATCATCATCGGGCAGGCCTGCGAGTTTGATTACTCCGGCACCCAGGCCATCAAGGCGTTGAAGGAGGATGGCTACCGCGTCATCCTCGTCAATTCCAACCCCGCGACGATCATGACCGATCCGGAGTTTGCGGACGCCACCTATATCGAGCCGATTACGCCCGATATCGTCGCCAAGATCATCGCCAAGGAACGCCCCGATGCGCTGCTGCCGACGATGGGCGGGCAGACCGCGCTGAACTGCGCGCTGGCGCTGGATGCAGACGGCACGCTGGCAAAATACGGCGTGGAGATGATCGGCGCGAAAGCCGACGCGATCGACAAGGCGGAAAACCGGATGCGGTTCCGCGATGCGATGACATCCATCGGCCTCGAAAGCGCTCGCAGCGGCATCGCAAACACGCTCGAAGAAGCGCGGGTGATCCTCGAACGCACCGGCCTGCCTTCCATCATCCGCCCCAGCTTCACCCTTGGCGGCACGGGCGGCGGGATCGCCTATAAC
>JAHJSJ010000320.1 GCA_018830415.1 Alphaproteobacteria bacterium
CGGGCGACCACGCTCAAACTCGCCAATCAGCGCGATGCCGCTGTCCCCCACGCTCCGGTGCTGATCGCGGGGGGCGAGGCGTTCAGCTTGCGCGATGCTCTGCCGATTGCCGATCCGGCGCTGGATCTGGGCAACCCGCTCAAAGGCCCGTTCAAGGCGCTAACCCTGACATGGGAGGAAAGCGCGCGCGCCGCGTTGGAATTGGCGCGGATTGCCGGAATCCTGCCCGCCTTTCTGGTCGATCCGGCGGACGCGGGAGAGGCGGTTCCGATCGCGACCTCCGATCTCGCCGCCTATGCAGCCACCGGCACGCTCAGGATCGTCACCCGCGCGCGCCTGCCCGTCTCCGCCGCAGAGGATGCCGAAATCGTCGCCTTCCGCTCTGCGGCTGACCTGCGCGAACATGTCGCCTTGATCATCGGCAAGCAATCGGGCGACCGCCAGCCGCTGGTGCGGCTGCATTCCGAATGCCTGACCGGCGACATCCTCGGTAGCCTCAAATGCGATTGCGGCCCGCAGCTTGATGCCGCGCTGCACGCGATGGCGCATGAGGCACGGGAAAGCGGCGGTTGGGGCGTGCTGCTCTATATGCGGCAGGAAGGGCGCGGGATCGGGCTGATCAACAAACTGCGTGCCTATCGCTTGCAGGATCAGGGGTTCGATACGGTCGAGGCGAACCAGCGGCTCGGCCTGCCCGACGAAGCACGCGATTTCCCGGTGGCGGCGCGGATGCTCGAATTGCTGGGCGCGACCACGATCCGGCTGCTGACCAACAACCCGGCGAAAGTCGAGGCGCTGGCAGCGGCAGGCATCACAGTCAGCGAACGGGTGCCGCACCAGCTCCCCGAAAACCCCCACAACGCCCGCTATCTGGCGACCAAGCGCGACCGCTCAGGGCATTTGCTGGTCTGAAGACGGTCGCCTGATCCGGTAGGCCGTGAACCGGCGGAGGGTTGTGTCCGATTTTCACATTCTCAGCCCAAAAGCGGACATTCTGGAAGCGACCCCGAAGTGGACATGGCTACGGAGTGAAAAGAGCGGGACTCGCCGGTCAGTTTGAGGCGATCATCCCGGCCAACTCTTTAACCGCGCGCCAGTGTCCCTCCACGGGAGCGTCTGCGGGATAGACCGCGAGCGATAGCGACGGCGTGATCCCGCTTTCCTCGTAAACGCTGCCATCTGGTGCGGCGAAGACTTCGTTCGAAAGCTCAAGCAGCCAGCCGTTGGGCAATCGCTTCGCCAGAGGCGTAGAGAACGCCCCGCGAGTTGTTGCCCCGACGTGGACCACCCGCGGGTTCTGCCGCAAGGCGAGCGTGGCGAGTTCGCCGCCGCTCACTGTGACATCGCTGGTGAGCAAATAGACCGGTCCGGTAAAGCGTGGCCCCGACGCAGGTTCAATCATGTGCGGGAACGGCGCGAGGCCCGATCCGCGAGTCACGGTGGTGAAGCCGACATAGGTTTCGTCGGTAAATCGCGCGGGGATCGCCTTTGCGATCTTGTCCCAACCACCGCGATTGTTCGACAGATCGAGGATGACGCCTTCCACGCCTGCTTGGGCAAAGGCGGTAAAGGCTTCATCCATGATGGAATCGAATTCGGCCATTTCGGCATCAGCCCACGCCTCGCTGCCGAAATCATCGCGCGCTGTGAAGCCGCCCATTTGGAAGACCTGAAGATAGCCCACCCGTCCGTCGATCAGGCCCCACACGATCCGGTCGCTGCCGGTATGGTGGGCGGTGTCGCCGAGCTGTTGCATCGTGGTATCGATCAGGCCCACCAACCATCCTGTCTCGCCGCCCTCGGCGGCACGCATCCGGGGCAGGGTCGTGCCCTGGCCGTCCTGAACCCGGCGACGTTGACCGCCGAAGTCACCGATCAGCTTGGTGTGGCTGTCCGACAGGCCCTCCATATAGCCCGCCAGCGCTTCCCACAGTTCGGCCTCGCTCATTTCTGGCCGGATTGCCGCGCGCACCCGCGCCGCACGCACCGCATGATCTGGCGGGCGACGGTCGAAGAAGGCGTAATGGCGTTCAAAGGCATCGAGAAAGGCGCCAGCCACCGCTTGCGGCGTGGTCGCCGGGGTTTCGGTGCATTCATCGGGCAACGCTTCCAGCCTGTCGAACACCACATTGGTATCGCCGCGCAAAAGCTGGAAGATCGCGCTTTCACCGCCGGGCAGCGCGCGGAAGTAACGGTAGGAAACCGAATCCATCGCGCTCAGCGCTTCGCCAGAACCTGCCGGACGATAACAGGTCGCGCCGATTTCGAACTGCGCGACTCCCGCGGCATCAATCCGCAGCAACCGGCCATAGCCGCGACTGCGCCAGACTCCGCGGATCGCGGGATCGGTCGTGCCGTCCGGTGCCACAATCTTCTGCAACGGCCCGGCAATGCTCCATGGCGCCGGAGCCTCGGCAGGGGCGGAGGCATTTGCGCAGGCCGCAAGCGGTGCCAGAACGAACGGGGTGAAAGACGTGAGCAGGTAGCGCATGTGGGACGCGCTGCCTGATGAGCTGCGCGTGAAAAAGTCTGCCTCTATGAACCGTCCACGAGGCTCCACGACGGGTGATATGATCTGCGGAAACTGGATTGGTCTGCGATGGCAGCAATCCACCCACCTCCCGCCATTAACACGACGGCCTAAGCTTCCCGAAAGCGGACATTCGGTGTGCTTTTCCGAAAGCGCAAACCCTAACGCTGCTCGTATGGCTTCAGCCCCGCCGCCAGCCGGTTGCCCTGCATCACGATCCGCGATCCCGTCCAGTCGGCCAGAAACACGCTGTTGCGCGACAGGCCGGGGACGAAGCGGGCCTCGTTGTTCGCCACCTCCAGCCCGTCTGACGAATGCAGCAGGTCTTCCGCGCCCAGCGCGATGAAGGCCGAGTAATTCTCCTTGTCGCGCCCCTGCACGAACCAGTTGTCGGCAATCCGGCCAATGCTGCCCGCAGGCAGATCGATCATGTAATTGGTGGCGCGCCCGTTCGCGTCGTCAAAGCTGTTGCCCTCGATCACCACCGATGCAGCGCGCGCTTTCAGGTAATGGCCGCCGGTGCCGCGTTCGAACCGCGATTCGCGCACCGTCAGCGATCCGTAATTGCCGATATAGAGCGAATGCGCGCAGCCTGCGGAGTTCTCGCAGGTGCCCAGCCCGCTGAAGGTCGACCGGGTGATATAGATGCGCCCCTGCGGATCATCGCCGGTCAAAATGCCCTGCTGGCTGTTTTCAAACCGGGCATAGGCGACATTGAGCGCGCCCTTCTCCAGCCTGATCCCCGCCCCATTGCCATCGGCCACCGCCAGATTGCTGAAGGTGATGCCGCGCACCTCTGCCCCGGTGCCGCGCAGCACCAGCGCGGCCTTGCCCTCGCAGGATCGGCCCGCAAAGGTCACGCTTCCGGGTTCGATCGCGACATAGGTGATGACGCCTTGTTCCTGCACCGCGCACTGGCGATAGGTGCCGGGTGCAATGCTGATCGTGGCGCGGGTGTTGCCCACCGCGTTGACCGCATCCTGCAAGGTGGCGAAACTCTGCCCGCTTTCGACCACGGTAAAGGCACCCGGAACAGGTTGGGCGACCAGAATCGCGGCGGGCAGCGCGGCAACCCCGGTAAGGGCCAGCAAGGCAAAGGAGCGGGTGCGGTTCATGCCTGCAATTCTACCCGCCAATGGTTAAAGCACCATTTGCCACTTGGCGTTGCCCCCCCGGCTTGGCTACACCCCTGATCAAGGCGGCGGACACCGGCCCGCGCGCAACCCTGTCTGAGGAGAGACACTGATGAAAACCTTTGCCCCACTGGCCGCCCTTGGCGGTGCCGCGCTGTTGCTGAGTGCCTGCGGCAGCGCCGATGATGCCTCGACCGAAGCCAGCGCCGACACGGTGGAAATGCCCGCTGACGAAGCGTTGAGCGCAGTGGCCGACGAGGCCGTGGCCGATCCTGACGCCACCGCGACCGATGCGCCTGCCACTGACGCCGAAGTTGAGGCCGGGGCGGAACAAGCCGCTGATGCCGCTGCCAATGTTGCGGCAGAAGCCGCTGCTGCGGCCGAAGCGGCCAGCGAGTAAGACTAATGGCACCGCGCCTGCTGATCGCGCTCGGCCTCGCGCTTGCCCTTGCTGCCTGCGGCGGCGACCGGGCAAGCGCGCCGGGCGGAGTCAGCGAAGGCGAGTCGAGGGCGCTCGACAAGGCAGCGGCGATGCTCGATCAACGCCGCCTGCCGCCCGAGGCCATCCCAGCCGAACCGGCCCCTGCCGAAATCGCAGGCGACAGCGCCAGTCAGCAATGATCCGGCGCCTGTCGTGAACCGCGAGCGCGCCGCCGCCCAAGGACAATGAACACCATGAATGCCTCTGCCACAAACCCCGCATCGTTTAACCCCGGTATGGATGAGGACGTGTTCGAACAATTTGCCGAGCAGCTCACCCGCTATGTCCGCGAGAGGCTGATCCCGGCCGAACCGCAGGTGATTGCCGAAGATCGCGTGCCCGAAGATATCCTCAATGAAATGCGCGAGATGGGCCTGTTCGGATTGAGCGTGCCGGAAGAATATGGCGGTGCGGGGCTGAACACGGCGCAATATGCCCGCGTGGTGAACATCATGGCCTATGCCGCGCCCGCTTATCGTTCGATTTTCTCGATCAATGTCGGGATGTTTGCCAGCGCGCTGAAAAACGGCGCGACCGCCGCGCAGAAGGCCGAATGGTACCCGCAGATCGCCGCGGGCAAGATCGCCTGCTTCGGGTTGACCGAGCCGGGTTCGGGCAGCGATAGCGCCGGATTGCAGACCACCGCTGTCGCCGACCCTGACGGGAATGGATGGATCCTCAACGGCACCAAACGCTACATCACCAACGCGCCCCACGCCGATGTCGCGCTGATCATGGCGCGCACCAACAAGGAAGCCTTGGCCAAAAACGCGCACGTTTCCGCCTTCCTCGTGCCGATGAACACGCCGGGCATATCGCGCGGCAGCCCGGACAAGAAGATGGGGCAGGCGGGCAGCCATATC
>JAHJSJ010000321.1 GCA_018830415.1 Alphaproteobacteria bacterium
AGACCGCGATGATCACCCAGACCGATCCGGGCGACCTGTTCATCTGCCGCAACGCCGGAAACATCGTGCCCCCGCACTCCAGCGAGACCGGCGCGATGACCGCTTCGATCGAATTCGCCATCGGCGCGCTTCATATTCCGCATATTGTCATCTGCGGGCATAGCGAGTGCGGCGCGATGGCGGGCGCGATGAACCGCGCTGGCCTGGCCAACCTGCCCCATGTGCGCGAATGGCTGGGTTTCGTGCAGGGTGCGATCGACATCGTCGAAGAAATGGGCGCGGATCTTGATCCCGAAGCAAAGATGCGGATGCTGCTGGAGCAGAACGTGATCCTGCAATTGCAGCATCTCAAAACCCACCCGACCGTTGCGGCTGCGCTGGCGCAAGGCACGGTCGAACTGCACGGCTGGGTTTACGACATCGCAACCGGTCAGGTGTCGGCCTTTGACGAAGCGGCCAATGGCTGGCTGCCGGTTGAAGAACGCTATGCCGCAGAGCTTGCCGCAGCGGCGCTGGAAAGCCACCACTGCTGATCGGCGCTGCCCTGTCGTCACAGCGGCACCTGCTTGAAACTGCGCTTTGACTCGCGCATGACCGCGTTACAGCAACATGAGACGGAGCGGGCGATGAAGATGCGATTTGGGGCGGGCGCGATACTGGCGCTGGCAGGCACGGCGGCGCTCGCCGCGCAGGAACCCGCCGGGCCATCGGCAGCCAGCGATCCGACCCGCGCCGCGCAGGCCGCTGCCACCGCACTCCTGCCCGCCGAAGGCACGCGCGATGGCGATTTTTCCACCCGCGGCTTTATCGCCACGCGCGCCGATCCGGTCATCACCGATGCCAGCGGAAAACCGGTCTGGAACCTTGCCGCCTACGCCTTTGTCGATGGCCCCGCGCCCGACACCGTCCACCCCAGCCTGTGGCGGCACATGCGCCATCTGAAACACCACGGGCTGTATCAGGTATCCGCCAATATCTGGCAGGTGCGCGGTTTTGACCTGTCGAACATGACGATCATTCGCGGCGCAACCGGATGGATCATCATCGACCCGCTCACCAGCGTCGAAACCGCAAGGGCGGCGATGGAGCTTGTCAATTCGACACTGGGGCCGCGCCCGGTCAGCGCGGTGATCTATTCGCATAGCCATGCCGATCACTTCGGCGGGGTGCGCGGGGTGGTTGACCCGGCAGAGCTTGCCGCCGGGCGCACGCAGATCATCGCGCCCCACGGCTTCATGGAAGAAGCCACGTCCGAAAACGTAATGGCAGGCGGCGCGATGCTGCGCCGCGCGGCCTATCAGTTTGCCACCGGGATGGAGCCGGGGCCAACCGGGCAAATGGGCAGCGGGATCGGCATGGCGGTGTCAGGCGGGACGCTGTCGCTGATCGCGCCGACCGCCACCATCGCCGCGACCGGCGAAACCCGCGAGGTGGACGGTGTGGCGCTCCAGTTCCAGATCGTTTCGGGCAGCGAGGCTCCGGCGGAATTGAACGTGATGATCGTCCCCGAAAAGACCTTCCTCGCCGCCGAAATCGCCACCTGCACGCTGCACAACATCCTCACCCCGCGCGGCGCGAAGGTTCGCGATACGCGCGCCTGGGCGCATTACCTTGACGAAGCGGCCACCCGTTACGGCCCGCAAAGCGACGTGGTGATCTCCAGCCATTGCTGGCCGATCTTCGGGCAGGCGCAAGGCACCGCATGGCTCACCGCGCAGCGCGACAATTACCGCTGGCTGCACGATCAGACCGTGCGGCGCATGAACCGGGGTGAGACAATGGGCGAGATTGCCGAGGCATTGTCCGCCGCCCCGCCGCCGGGACTGGGCGATGAATGGGCGACGCATGGCTATTACGGCACGGTCAGCCACAATTCCAAGGCGGTCTATCAGTTCTACCTCGGTTGGTATGATGCGGTGCCCGCCAACCTCCACGCCCACCCGCCGGTGGAGCGTGCCACGCGACTGATCGCGGCATTGGGCGGCGCGGATCGCACGCTGGCGCTGGCGCGCGCTGCGATGGCGGCGGGGGATTATCGCTGGGCGTCGGATCTGCTGCAAAATCTCGTTTTTGCCGCGCCTGACAATGCGGCGGCCAGGGCATTGCTGGCCGAAAGCTATGAACAGCAGGGCTTTCAGGCTGAAAGCGCGATCTGGCGCAACCAGTTCCTCGCCGCCGCGCGCGATCTGCGACAGGGCAGCACACCAAGAGCAGCGGCGCAGAGCACCGATCTGATCGCGGCGATTGCCACCGCAGAACTGCTCGATTCCGCCGCCACCCGGTTCGCGCCGGAACGGTTCGGCGCGCGCAGCCTGACCGTCGCGATCGATCTGACCGACCGCAAGGAGCAGGCGATGCTCGAAGCCAATGGCCGGGTGCTGATCGGGCGGGTGGGCGCATTGCCCGCCGCGCCCGATGTCACCTTGCGCGGCCCGCGCGCGCTGTTGCTGGCAATGCTGTTCCTGAAACAGCCGGTCACCGCGATGCAGGCAGCCGGGCTGAAGGTGGAAGGCGATGCGGCCGCGCTGCAACACCTGATCGACGCGCTCGACCCGGTGCCGCAGGGCTTTGATATCGTGGTGCCCTAAAAAGAACACTCCGCGCCAGCCGCTGTTTCATCGCGGGTGATTTCGCTGATCTGGAGCGTGAATGCGCCTTGCGAGGCGAAATTCAGGCTGCCGCCCGCAGTGCCCAGACAGGCGCTGGTCAGCACCATTTCGCGCCAGCCCTTGCCCTCGGCCAGCGCCATCGGCCGGGTGATGTCCATCGCTGATCCGCCTGCGGTGACGGTCACCGGAAGGGTCGGGCGCGCGGTCACCTGATAGGCGATCCGCCACGCCGCGCCGCTGTCCGGCCCGGTCAGCGCCAGCTTCGCGCCGGGCGCAAAGGCGATGCGGCGCGCGTCTTCCTGCGCCTTGCGATCGATGCCGGTCGCGGTGATGCCGCTGCCCACACCGCGCAGGTCGGGCAGCAGCGCGTTATCCGCCACAGCCTGCACCTGCATGCCAAGCTTTCCATTGGCGAACCACGCCGCGCCGGTATCGATGGTGAGCGCATCGCACGTTTCATCCAGCGACGCGAGCCGCGCGCTTGCGGTCAGA
>JAHJSJ010000322.1 GCA_018830415.1 Alphaproteobacteria bacterium
GATGGGCTGGTCGCTCGGTTAGAAGGGTTGGGGCCGCAGCTGCGCGAAAGCAGCGATGGGCCGTCATGGGCCTCGTTCCAGCGCGAGCTGAGCCAGTTGTTCGTGTTCCGGCGTGAAAGCACCCCTTCGCCAGAACCGCAAAGGCGGCTGGAACGCGCGCGCTGGGCGCTGGAGCAGGGGCGTTATCAGAACGCGATCGATGAAGTGAAGGGGATGCCCGGCGCGGACAAGGCCGAAACGTGGATCGCCGATGCTGAACGTTTTCGTAAGGCGATGGAGGCGCTGGAGGTGATCGAAACCGCCGCCGTGCTCGATCAGCGCGGCCTGCGCGACGGGGCGGGCAACCCGGTGCGGCAGTTGAATAGCCCGCTGGTTATGCCTTAGGTCAACCCCACACCCGCTCGCCCTGAGCCTGTCGAAGGGCCGCTTTTCTTTGAGGCGGGTGCTTGGCTTCGCAAGCAGGACAGCCCTTCGACAGGCTCAGGGCGAACGGAAGTGCTTAAGCCCGCAAGATCGCCGGCAAATCGCCCGCCACCCCGCGCGCTTCGTCCATGAAAAAGCTTTTGAGCATGGGCGTGCGCTGCACCGCTGCCATGCCCAGCCGCCGCACCGCCGATGCGGTCTTGCCCCGTACCCCGAACAGGCGGGTCAGCCCATCGGTCGCCAGCGCCACCATGAAGCTGTCCAGCCCGCGCCACGCCTCGTAACGTTTGAGCAATTCGGGATCGCCCGGATCAAGGCCGAGCCGTGCGCCTTCGCCCAGCACTTCGGCCAGCGCGCCCACGTCTCTCAGGCCAAGGTTCAGCCCCTGACCGGCAATCGGGTGAATGCCATGCGCCGCATCGCCGATCAGCGCGAGCCGCTGCGCCGTGATCTTGGCGGTGTGGTGGAAGCCGAGCGGGTAGGATGAGCGCTGGCCGACGCTGAGCACCTTGCCCAGCACCCCGCCCATGCGTTTTTCCACCTCGGCCAGAAACGCCCGGTCGCCCAGCTTCATCACGCCCGCACCGTCGGCCTCGGATACTGTCCACACCAGCGATGATCGGTGGGTGCCGTCGGCGTCATCGCGCATCGGCAGCAGCGCAAACGGCCCGGCGGGGTAGAAGATTTCCCACGCGACATTGTCATGCGGCTTTTCGTGCGTCAGCCCGGTGATGATCGCGCGGTGTTTGTAATCCCACTTGGCGATGGTGATGCCGGCCTGATCCCGCGTTGGCGATTGGCGGCCTTCGGCAGCGATCATCAACCGGCCTTTCAGCTTGCGCCCATCAGCAAGCACGGCGGCGACGCCATATTCGCTGCGCTGGCGTTCGATAACGTTGGCCTTGGCGGTCCAGTGGATCAGCGGTTCCTTGGCTGCGGCCTCGAACAGCGCGAGCCTCAGCCGCCGGTTGGGCAGCATCCGCCCCAACGTACCGCCTTCGGGGCCGGGTTCGAAATCCAGCCTTCCGGGCTTGTTCTGATCGGTCACTGCGATGCTGGCGATGTCGCAGGCGAATTGGTCAAGGCCATCGGCGATCCCGATATTTTCGAACAGGTGCCAACTGGCGGTGGAAATAGCAGTGGCGCGATCGTCAAACCCTTCGGCGGTCAGTTCGGCCGGGTCGGCGCGGTCGATCACGTGGCTCGACAGGCCCTTTGTCGCGGCAGCCAGCGCCATCGTCATCCCGCCCAAGCCTCCGCCAAGGATCACGAGGTCGCGGGTTTCATTTTCAGGCTTGGTCACGGGTTCGCTCCGATTGCGAAGATTGCGCGCGCAGCCTAGAGGGTTGGGCGTGGCACACGCAAGAACCTTCCCGCTTTTGGTCCGTCAATTCGCTGCATGGGCGCTTGCGCTGATCGCAAGTCTGGCGCTGGCCGCGGCGGCCCATGCGCAGGAACCGGAGCGCCGGGCGCTCTATGGCGATCAGAACATCGCGGTAACGCTGTTTGCCGATGGCGCACCGGTGGCGGGCAAGGAATGGATGCTGGCGCTGCGCTTCACGCCCAGCGCGCACGAATGGCACGGATATTGGTCCAATCCCGGTGATGCGGGGCAGGGGATGAAGCTGACGCTCGACCTGCCCGAAGGCTGGCAGGTGGGTGAGGCGCGCTATCCGGTGCCGCAGCGGCTGACGATCAGCGGGTTGATGAACCACATTTATGAAGGCACTTACGCCGTGCTGGTGCAGGTAATTGTGCCGCCGGGCGCGGATGTTGGCGCGCTGCCGCGCATCACCGGTCATGTCGAATACCTCGCCTGTACCGACAAGATTTGCGTGCCGCAGGATGCGTTGCTCGACGCGCGCCAAGGCGGCGATTTCGCGCGCTGGCGGACGCAGGTGACGCCGCCGCTTGCGTCCGGGGCCGATTTCGCGATCACGCGCAGCGCGCTGCGGCTGGCAATCCCCTTGCCCGCCAGCGTGGCGCTCAATGATCCGCACGTGTTCATCAGCAACGCCAATCTGGTCGATTACGCCGCCCCGCAGACCTTTCGCCGCGCGGGCGATGTGCTGACAGTGGAGATTCCGCTGGCCGATTATCGCCCCGATACGCCGAGCGCGGTCGGCGGGATTCTGGCGTTTGATGCGGGCGCGGGGGTGGAGTTTGGCGCGATCCCCGGCGACGTGCCGAGCGGCGGAGAGGTGGTGGCCGGGCCGCAGGGCGCGCTGATCCCGCCGCTGTGGACGCTGGTGCTGGGCGCGCTGGCGGGCGGCTTGCTGCTCAATATCATGCCCTGCGTCTTCCCGATCCTCAGTTTGAAGGCGTTAAGCCTCGTGCGTGCGGGCGGGAGTGAAAGCACGGCGCGCGCCGAAGGGCTGGCCTATACTGCAGGTGTGGTGCTCGCCAGCCTTGCCCTGGGCGGGGTGATGTTGGCGCTGCGCGCGGCGGGGGAACAGGTGGGCTGGGCGTTCCAATTGCAGGAACCGGGCGTGGTGGTGGCGCTGTTGGTGCTGGCGGCGGTGATCACCGCGAACTTTGCCGGGGTGTTTGAACTGCCCGCATTGCCCATCACCAGCGGCGGTGAGCCATCGGGCGCATTTGCCACCGGGTTGCTCGCCGCTTTCGTCGCCACGCCCTGCACCGGGCCGTTCATGGCCGCGGCTTTGGGCGCGGCGCTGTTGCTGCCGGTGCCGCAAGCCTTGCTGCTGTTCGCATTGCTGGGGCTGGGGTTGGCGCTGCCGTTTCTGGCGCTCGGCTTTATCCCGGCACTGCGGCGGATGCTGCCGAGGCCGGGGCCGTGGATGGAGCGGTTCCGGCGGATCATGGCGATCCCGATGGGGCTGACCGCGCTGGCGCTGGTATGGCTGACCGCGCAAGTCGGCGGGCGGCCGTTTGCGCTGATCGCATTGCTGCTGGTGCTGGGCGTGATGATCGCGCTGGCGGTGGTCGGAAGGCTTCAGCGCAGCGGCAAGCTGGCGTGGCCCGCATTCGGCCTGATCGCCGCGCCGTTCCTGGTGGTGGCCGCGATTGCCCTGCCATCGACCTACGCGGTGAAGGGCAAGGAGGTTGCAGCAAGC
>JAHJSJ010000323.1 GCA_018830415.1 Alphaproteobacteria bacterium
CAGGGCGAGATCGATTTCGAGGCGGCGCTGCGCGAACGGGTGGCCTTGCTCGAAGGGCTTGATGAAAGCGCGATTCGCGAGTGCTTGGCCGAACGGATCACCCCAACGCCGGGTGCGGCCACGCTGGTGGCAACGCTGGCGGCACTGGGCGCGCGCACTGTGCTGGTGACAGGCGGCTTTCACCATTTCGCCGATCCGGTTGCGGCAATGCTGGGGTTTGACCGGGTGGTGGGCAACCGATTGGCGGTTGAAGGCGGCAGGCTCACCGGCGGTCTGATCGGCCCGATCACCAACAGCGCGGTCAAGGCAGCGGTCTTGCGCGATGAACTGGCGGTGATGGGTGATGGCGCGCATAGTCTGGCCACCGGTGACGGCGCCAATGATATTCCGATGATCGCGGCCGCGACCTACGGCTTTGCATACCGCGCCAAGCCCAAGGCGCGCAGCGCTGCTAATGGCCGGGTTGATTGCGGTGATTTGACTGCGGTGTTGACCCTGCTCGGCATTCCCCGCTCTGACTGGCGGGCGGTCTGATTTCAGTCGCGCGTCGGGATGGGGTGCAAAAAGGGTTTTGATACAGGACGCGAATCTGTTATTTACACAAATGTAAGCAGGCTATGGCAGCCTGTATTGATAGCACGCAATAACTGGCCCGCAGGAACAGACCGCAAATGACCGCATCTTCAGACAAATACAGCAATATGTTCGCTGCTGATGGCACCGTTTTGCGGCATCCTGATCGCCCGCAGGCGCAATATCGTCCGCTGCGCGCGGTGCGTAGTTTTCAGGCGCTGATCAAAGACAAAGAAGACACCAGCCTTGTCTTCAAGATTTTCGAATCGCTGCCATCGCGCGGGTTTATGGAACGCGTGCGTGATTTCACCATGTCGCCGCACGGCGAACACCTGCGCAGCACCGAGCCGAACCTGCCTGAAATCCTTGATGATCACGCGACGTTGCGGCGCACTGACAAGGGCAGTCTGGCCCATGCCTATTGCGATTTCATGGAATCCGAAGGCCTGTCTGCGGCGGGTCTGGTGGCCGAATCCGAACGGCTCGGGCGGCCCAGATTTCCCGATCTGGTCGAATGGTTCATCAACCGTTCGCGCGACACGCATGATCTGTTCCACGTGCTGACCGGTTATGGCCGCGATGCCTTGGGCGAACAATGTGTGCTGCTGTTCACTCATGGCCAGTCACCCAGTCAGGGGCACCTGCTGATCGGCTATGCCGGTGCGGCCAATATCAAGAAGATGGTGAAGGGCAGCGATGCCCCGGTGTTTGGGGCCGTGCGTCAGGCGCATCGCACCGGCAAGGGCGCGCCGTCGCTGATGGCGCAGCCGATCCGCGAATTGCTGACTCGCCCGCTAGAGGATGTCCGCGCGAGCTTGCGCATCCCGCAGCCGACCAAATATCGCGAATGTCACCGTATCTGGCAGGCCGAGGGGATTGACCCCTATGATCTGCTCGCTACCAAGCAGGACGAGGGCGAATTGGTCGCTGCGTAAGCGGCGCTGTTCTGATCTGCCCCCTCTGCGGGGTGAGGGGATAAGCCTTACCCCTCCATCCATTCTGCAAAAAACCGCTGGTTCGCCGCGCGCAATTCACTGAGCGGCACGCCCAGCACGCTGTCCCCGCCAACCGTGCCGATGCGCTGGAAGCCAATCTGCGCGGTTTCTTCGTCGCGCGTGCCCCTGGCCAGCGCTGCATTCAACGCTTCGACATCGGGCACGGTCACCAGATAGCGCCCCTGATCCTCGCCAAACCACCACTGCGCGCGCGTGTAATCGGGGTTGCCCGCAAGGTCAGCCTCCGCGCCGATCCCGCCAGCCAGCGCCATTTCGGCCAGCGCAACCGCCAGCCCGCCGTCGGACAGATCATGCACCGCGTTCACCAGCCCATCGGCAATCAATTCGTGGATGATCGCGCCCGCAGCGCGTTCGATGGTGAGATCGGTCGGCGGGGTGCGGCCTTCCTCGCGGCCCTTGATCAACCGCAGCCACAAGGACTGCCCCAGGTGTGAACGGGTCGGATCAGGCTTGGCCCAATGTTCCGGCCCGACAAGGTAGATCGCATCGCCCGCCTGCTTGAAATGCATCGTCATCATCTTGGACAGATCATTGATGATGCCGACGCCGCCAATCGCCGGGGTGGGCAGGATCGCAGAGCCGCCGCCGGTCGCCTTCGATTCGTTGTAGAGGCTGACGTTGCCGCTCGCGATCGGGAAATCGAGCGCGCGGCAGGCATCGCCCATGCCTTCCAGTGCGTGGACGATCTGCGCCATGATTTCGGGCCGCTGCGGGTTGGCGAAATTGAGGCAATTGGTCACCGCCAGAGGCCGCGCGCCCACGGCGCACAGGTTGCGGTATGCCTCGGCAATCGCCTGCTTGCCGCCTTCGTAGGGATCAGCAAACACGTAACGCGGGGTGCAATCGGTGGTGATCGCGAGCGCCTTTCCCGTCCCATGCACCCGCACCACGCCCGCATCGCCGCCGGTCTGGAGCGTATCGCCGCCCACCTGCGAATCGTATTGCTCGGCAATCCAGCGGCGCGAGGCGAGATCGGGCGAGGCCATCATCGCGAGCAGGTCAGCCGCGATATCATCGCTGGCAGGCACTTCGGTGAGCGGTCTGACCCCGGCCCAGACCTTGTATTCTTCTTTGGAGAGATAGGGCCGATCATACAGCGGAGCATCGGCGGCGAGCGGGCCCAAGGGGATGTCGCACACCACCTCGCCATTGAATTCCAGCACCATATGTCCGGTATCGGTAACTTCGCCGATCACCGCGAAATCAAGCTCCCACTTGCGGAAGATCGCCTCGGCCATTGATTCCTTGCCGGGTTTGAGCACCATGAGCATCCGCTCCTGGCTTTCGCTCAGCATCATTTCATAGGGCGTCATGCCCGCTTCGCGGCACGGCACCATGTTCATGTTGAGCCGGATGCCAGCCTTGCCGTTGGTGGCCATTTCGACCGAGGAGGAGGTGAGGCCCGCTGCGCCCATATCCTGAATCGCGACAATCGCGTCGGTCGCCATCAGTTCGAGGCAGGCTTCGATCAGCAGCTTTTCGGTGAAGGGATCGCCAACCTGCACCGTCGGGCGCTTGGCCTCGGTATCGTCGCCAAAATCGGCGCTGGCCATGGTTGCGCCGTGAATCCCGTCGCGTCCGGTCTTGGAACCGACATAGACAATCGGATTGCCGACCCCGGTGGCGGCGGAATAGAAAATCCTGTCAGCATTGGCGACGCCCACAGTCATCGCGTTGACCAGGATATTGCCATCATAGGCAGGGTGGAAATTGGTTTCCCCCGCCACCGTCGGCACGCCGACGCAGTTGCCGTAGCCGCCGATTCCCGCGACCACGCCCTGCACCAGATGCTTCATCTTGGGATGTTCGGGCCGCCCGAACCGCAGCGCATTGGCATTGGCGATAGGGCGCGCGCCCATGGTGAAGACATCGCGCAAAATGCCGCCCACCCCGGTCGCCGCGCCCTGATAGGGTTCAATGTAGCTGGGGTGGTTGTGGCTCTCCATCTTGAAGATCGCCGCCAGTTTTTGTCCATCAGGCCCATCGCCAATGTCGATCACGCCCGCGTTTTCGCCCGGCCCGCAGATCACCCACGGCGCTTCGGTGGGGAGTTTCTTCAGATGCAGGCGCGACGATTTGTAGCTGCAATGTTCAGACCACATCACCGAGAAGATGCCGAGTTCCACAAGGTTCGGCTCGCGGCCCAGTGCGCTCAGAACGCGCGCATATTCCTCTGGCGAAAGGCCGTGCTGTTCGACGATTTCGGGGGTGATCGCGGTCATGCTGGGGCTCCTTGCGCAGCGCCCTAGATTACTGGAGCGCGAAGGCCAAGTCGCCGCGTTTCTTGAGCCAGCGATTCTCCCCCACCCAGGCCGCCAACGCGGTCAGAATGGCGAACGCAATCAGCGCTTGCACATACAGGAACGGGCCTGCCGCTTCGGGATGGGGGCCAAACCAATTGACCGCCTGCAGCAGCAATAGCACGCCCAGCAACACCGCTGGCGGCCCCGCCGGCCCGCGCGTGCGGCGCAGATAGAATGCGAATGCGCCCAAAGTCAACGCGAGTTCGAGCGGGATCGCCACCCACGGATAATCCCACAATCCCAGCCCGAATTTGGGCGGCTGCCCGTTCAACGTCAGGTCGGGCACGTGCACCACCCAATCAAGCAGCCAATGCGATACGACCACCAGACCCGCCATCAGCCCGGCAAAGACATTGCGGTGCAGGATCGCCACCACAGCAAGGCACGCCAGCGCCCAGATCCCGGCACCGATCAGGCTGTGGGTATAGGGCATGTGATAAAGATCGAGCGGCACCAACGCGCTCGCCTCGGGATCGACCCGCAACTTTTCCACACCGATCAACGCTAGCGCGAAAAAACCCCAGTCCACCAACTGCGCGGCAACAAATAGCGTGCCCAGCCGCGGGCTTTGCGGGCTGACAGCGGCGGCGATGAACGCCGGGGCGAAGTGGCCGATGAACATATCAGGCGGGCGCGAAACGCAGGACGACCCATGTCGCGGCCGCGCTCGCCACGCCGGTCGCAAAAGCGCCCCATAGGATGTCGAGCACGCTGATATGCGTTGCCCAGACCTTGAACACAGCCTGCGATGTCAGATCGAAGGTGGCGTAGCACAATGCGCCGAGCAGGATGCCGTTGAGCAACGCGGCCTGCACCGTGCCGCTTTCAATGCCGGGTTTGATCGCGAACCATGTCATCCCCGCAAGGTAAATGAAGTAGAACACGCCTGCCGCGACGATGTTGAAATCCTTGGCCATGATATCGCCAATCACCGGGCGATAGAGGTTGCCCGACGCCCAGCGCAGCCAGATCGCATCCAGCACGCCGAAGGCAACCGCCGCAGTCCCGTAGGCGATGATCCACTTCAGCATATTGGTTCGATTTCCTGTTTCGTTGCACCGCGCTTCACCGCCAGCCTTGACCGCGCTCGCACGTCCCGTCAATGCTCGCGGGTATGGACGAGGGCACAACATCACCAGCCGCATCACTGGCCGCAGGGCCGGATATCTCGCAGATGACTTTCGAACAGGCGCTCGCCGCGCTCGAAGGGATCGTGCAGCAGCTTGAGCGCGGAGACGTGCCGCTCGATCAGTCGATCAGCCTGTATGAACGCGGGGAGGCTTTGCGCGCGGCGTGCCAGCGGCGGCTCGATGCGGCGCAGGCGCGGATCGAAAAGATCGTCACGGCCGCTGATGGCCGCGCATCGGGCACCCAAGCGTTCGACACGGAAAGCTGAGGCGATGCAGGTGGGGGCCATCGGGGATCGGCTGAGCGACGCGATCTCAAACGTTCAAGCCGATATTGATTCGCTGTTTGATGCATTGCTGCCCGTGCCCGCTGATACCAGCGCGCGTCTGGTTGAAGCGATGCGCTATGCCGCCATCGGCGGGGGCAAGCGGGTGCGTCCGTTGCTGGTTGTCAGCACCGCCAGCATGTTCGGCGTGTCGCACGATGCGGCGCTGCGGGTGGGCGCGGCGATCGAGGCGATCCACGTCTATTCGCTGATCCACGACGATTTGCCGTGCATGGACAATGACGATCTGCGCCACGGCAAGCCGACGCTACACAAGGCCTTTGACGAAGCCACCGCTGTGCTCGCAGGCGACGCGCTCCACGCGCTGGCTTTCGCGATACTCGCCGATAATGACACCAGCGAAGACCCTTTCACCCGCAGCGAACTGATCGCTACCCTGGCGGGGGCATCTGGAATGCACGGTATGGCGGGTGGGCAGATGATGGACATGGTCGCTGACGAAGAAGGCGTGACCTATGACTTGCGCACGATTACCCGGCTGCAACAGCTGAAAACCGGCGCGCTGCTGGCCGCCAGCGTTGAAATGGGCGCGATCCTTGGCAGGGTTGCGCCGCAGGGCAGGGCGCACCTGCGTGCCTATGCCCGCGATATCGGTCTTGCCTTCCAGATTGCCGACGATCTGCTGGATGTGGAGGGCGATCAGGCCAAGGCGGGTAAGGCGCTGCGCAAGGATGCTGAGCAGGGCAAGCAGACCTTCGTGACGCTGATGGGGGTCGATAAAGCCCGCGAACAGGCGCGCGCGCTGGTCGATCAGGCAATCGGCCATCTTGCCGCGCACGGACACGAGGCTGACATTCTGCGTGCGCTCGCGCGTTATATCGTCGAACGTGACCGCTGATCTTTCAGGCAGAGAGGGCAAGACATGACACGCCGCATCGGCATTTACCCCGGAACCTTCGACCCGATCACGCTGGGTCACGCCGATATCATCCGGCGCGGGGCGAAGCTGGTTGATCACCTGATTATCGGGGTTACGACCAACATCGCTAAGACGCCGATGTTCTCCGATGCCGAGCGTATGGCGATGGTCGAGCGTGAGGTTGCCGCGCTCGGGATCGGCAATGTCGCGGTGGTCGGCTTCAACGCCCTGTTGATGGACTTCGCTGAGGCGCAGGGGGCCTCGGTCGTGATCCGCGGCATTCGCGGGGTGACCGACTTCGAATACGAGTACCAGCTGACGGGCATGAATCGGCAGCTTAATGACCGGATCGAAACGATCTTCCTCATGGCAGACGTCAGCCTGCAACCCATCGCCAGCAGACTGGTCAAGGAAATCGCGAACTATGGCGGCGAGATCGGCAAGTTTGTCAGCCCGCCGGTGCGCGACGAAGTTGCCGCGCGAGTGCGCGAATTAGGGTTGAAAGGCGATTACTGAGGACAGCCTGCCTCCAAAGTCGCGCTTGAATCCTTCGTTCATTGCAACGTCAGCCGGGCGTGGCTACACGGCGGGCCTAATTCGGATGGAACAATGATCACAGCCACGCTCAAACCTGCATTTGCCGCCCTG
>JAHJSJ010000324.1 GCA_018830415.1 Alphaproteobacteria bacterium
GTTGCGGTGCTGGCCATGGTGGTAAATCCTTCGTCCTGTCGTTGGGAACGCGGATGAAGGGACGGGCCGGATAGCCGGGCGGGTCAGCGCGAAGCGCGGAACAGCCAACACGGGAGGGCGAAGCCCGAATGGAGCGGGCAGGCTGTTGATCCCGCCCGGCACGGCCTGTTCTACAGGGAGCAGTTCATTCCGATGGCAGGGCGAAGGATGCGATGGTCCTGCAAGCACGCGCTCGAAATCCGTGCAGATGACGGCCCGAATCGTATGCCACGGCAGCGGAGCGGGCTCTGCCTCCTTCGGATGTTGGTGGAGGCTACAGAGCGTCAGCCTCGCTAATTGCCGCCTCCGCTACGCCACAGTAGCCGAGCGAGATTTTCAGCTTGCCTGATGGCCAGCGGTTGCGTTGACTTCGGTCACGGGGTGCCACTGCAGACCAACCGATGGAGGTCAATCCCATGTCAAACGCAACCGACAGAATCATTCGCCTCAGGACCGTTCTCGACCGCACAGGTCTGTCGCGCTCGACAGTCTACCGCAAGATTGCCGAGGGCACATTTCCAAGCCAGATGAGGATCAGCGTGCACGGTGCAGGCTGGCGCGAGTCGGCGATCAATCGGTGGATTGAGGATCCGGTCGGTTGGCGACCAGACAGCGAGGCGAAGCGGTCCTGAGGGCCTGCTCAGGCCCGTCCGCTGGCCTTGAGTTGAACGACCTTCCTCTTACCGGAGCTGGCGCAATAGCTAGCCCACGCCTCCATAAGCTTGCGGCGCTTGTCGAACAGGTCGCCGCGCCGGTAGGCAGCCTCGGCTTTGTTGGCGATGGTATGGGCCAGTGCCATCTCACAAACCTCATGCGGAAAGCTGGTTGTCTCCGATGCCCAGTCGCGGAACGTGGAGCGAAACCCATGAACGGTGACATCGGATTTCATCCGCCGAAGCAGCATCGCCATTGCCATTGATGAAAGCGGTGCCTTGGGTTTGGGGCCAGGAAAGAGAAAGGGCGGACGACCTAGAGCACGCATGTCCTTCACAATCTCGATAGCACTTGTCGACAAGGGCACCCGGTGTTCGCGTCCCGCTTTCATCCGCTCTGGCGGAATGGTCCAGACCCTCTTCTCAAGATCGATCTCGCCAGCAAGCGCGCCAAGCACTTCGCCCGAACGGGCAGCGGTAAGGATCAAGAATTCCAACGCGCGTGCCGCGACCGCATCGCGGCTGCGCAGATCGACCATGAACGTGGGCAGCGCATCGTAAGCCAGCGCCTGGTGATGACCTCGCGACAAGCGCTGACGCTTGGGCAGCAGCTGATCAAGATGCCCGCGCCAGCGGGCCGGGTTCTCACCTGAGCGGTGACCTCGTGCCTTGGCAGCGTCGAGAACATTCTCGATCCGGCCGCGCAGCCGCTCGGCGGTCTCAGGTGTGCGCTGCCACAGTGGCTGAAGCACATCGAGCACATCTTGTGTCGAAATCTCATCGACAGGCTTGGCGCGAATAGGCTCCGCGTACCTGGTGAGGGTCATAGTCCATTGCGCCGCGTGCTTCGCATTACGCCATGACGGGCGCATGGCTTCGACATAGGCATCAGCGCTTTCGCCGAAGGTCAGTATTTGATCATTCCTTGCACGTTCGGCTCTCGGATCACCGCCGCTGGCGAGAATGGCGCGCAGTGCCGCTGCCTCGGCACGTGCATTGGCAAGCGAAAGGTCGCGCGCACTGCCTAGGCCCAACTCGGTGCGCTTTCCGCCCCGCGTGTACATGAAGATCCAGCGCCGCCGTCCGCTGCTGTCGATGAAGAGATACAGGCCGCCGCCGTCGGAATGACGGCCAGACACCCTCAGCTTTGCGACCTGGGTCGCGCTCAGCCTGTTCAGTGTTCTTGAGCCCATCTCGACCTCCTTGGATCCCAATTTCGGTCCCATTTTTGGTCCCACTTTATGCGTGAAATTGGGCGAGATGTCGAGATATGGTATGGAATGAGTGTGCGACGAAAATACTGCGGAAGCTGGGGAATTTTAGCCGAATTGGCTCACTATGGCATCGCATAGAACGATAAATCAGGCGGACACCCGCTCCGCCAACTACCCCTTGCCACTGGACTATCGTCTCAGGCTCTGGAGAGTGAGCGGCGGTCGGGCACCCTGAATGGGCTGGGCCTTGGGGTTGTGCAGGGTGACGTGCCTCACCCCCGCGCTACGTTCTCCAGCAGTTCTGCTGTTACTGGGTAGCCAGCATCGCTGAGGATCGTGAGCCACGGCTGGCCGTTGTGTTCGACCACTTGCGGCATGATCGTTCTGACCGGGATCGCTTCGGCCTGGGCCTTGGCTTCCTCGAATGATGCAAACAGCGCGAGCCGTTCGAGATTGCGGCGGGTGGGGAAGATCAGCTTGATCTCGCCGCGTTCCGCCGCGTCCAGCGCGCCTTGGGCCGAGGTCCAGAACAGGTGCGTGTTTTCGGCATGGTCAATCGATACATCGACCGCGCCGGTGCCGAGATTGGCGAGGTAGAAGCGGGTGTCATAGATGCGCGGGATGTGCTCGTTCTTGGGAAACCAGCGCGCGAAAGGCGTGATCTGTGACAGATCGAGGCTCCAGCCGAACGCCTCCAGCACCGGGGCAAGCGCGCCCACCTCGGCCAGCATCGCCCGCGCCTGCGCGGCAAGTTCGGCATTGATGTTTCCTGCAAGGCCCAGCGCCAGCCCGGTTTCCTCGAGCGTTTCGCGCACCGCCGCGATTTGATGCGCGGCTTCGTCTGGCGTCATGGCGGCGTTCGCGGCCACCGCTTCGCCCAGTGCAAAGTCCGCCGGGTCGACCCGCCCGCCGGGGAACACGGCCATACCGCCTGCGAAGGTCATGTTGCGTGAACGCACTGTCATGAGCACTTCAGGCATGAGCACTTCCGGCGCGCTGCCCAGTGGGGCATTGCGGAAGATGATGATGGTTGCGGCGGGGATGCCCTGAGGGCTGGAATCGGTGTTCATCGCGGCAAAGCATGGCCCTGTGGCAAGCGCTTGCCAAGGGGCAATGGGTGTCTCTGCCGATTTGGTCGAGAGGTGTCGGGATGGTTTACAATTTGCTTCGCAGCGAGCGGTCAGGCAATCAGGAAAACGTGAGAATGCTGCGCTTTTTCAAGTTTGGCACGCGCTGTGCATAACGATCACTGTCTCAATGGTCTTCAATGAGAGGCGCATCCTTCCTGGTCTCCGGATCGCGCCTCCCCAAAATAAAAACCGCCCCGCACTGGTCCTGCGGGGCGGTTTTTCGTTGGGGGGAATTTTTTGTTTTAGCCCTCAGGCGCCGGGCGCAGCACGTCCGTGCTGCTTGGCTTTCCTCGCATAAGCTCGGGCGCGCAGTCGCGCTTGCGGCCCTGCGGGCCGAGCGGCCTAACACTTCAGGAGTGGCGATGATTTCAGACCCGCAGGGTCTGCAAGGCCGACCGGCCGCCCGCAGCGACGCGACCTTCAGGTCGCATGAACGAGGATTTCGCACGCCGGATGGCGTGCGGAAAACAAAAATCAAGCGACCTTCACAACGCCCTGCTGATCCATCAGCTGCTGCAATTCGCCCGCTTCGAACATCTCCATCATGATGTCGCTGCCGCCGACGAATTCGCCCTTCACGTAAAGCTGCGGGATCGTTGGCCAATCGGAAAAGCTCTTGATCGCTTGCCGGATTTCCATGTCCTGCAGCACGTCAACGCTTTCATAGGCGACGCCGCAATGGTCGAGGATCGCAATCGCGCGGCTGGAAAACCCGCATTGCGGGAACAGCGGCGTGCCTTTCATGAACAATACGACATCATTGCTGGTGACGAGATCGGAAATGCGGGAATTGGCGTCAGACATGTTGCGGGCAGCCCTGATATGAGGTTCAAAGTATGGTGCGGTTTACGTGGGGACCACGGTGGTCACTTGCAAGGCGTGCAGTTCGCCACCCATGCGCCCGCCGAACGCGGCATAGACCAGCTTGTGTTGGGCAACGCGGCTTAATCCGGCGAATTGCGGCGCGGTGACGGTTGCCGCCCAGTGATCATCATCCCCGGCAAGATCGGTCAATTCCACGCGCGCGCCGGGCAGGGCGGTCATGATCGCGTCTTCGATGGCAGTGGCAGTCATCGGCATGGCGTGCTCTCCCCGATGCGCAAGATCACACTTCGCCGAGCAGCTGGCGGCGTGCTTCGACTGTCATTTCGTCAAGCTTTACGCGGATTTCGGCATCCGAAACATTGGTGTCGGCGGCGGTGAGATCGCCCAGCAATTTGCGGATCACGTCTTCGTCGCCCGCTTCCTCGAAATCGGCCTGCACCACCGCCTTGCAATAGGCGTCGGCTTCTTCGGGGGTCAGCTTCATCAGACCGGCGGCCCATTCGCCCAACAGGCGGTTGCGGCGCGCAGCGATGCGGAAGGCGGTTTCGCCGTCCATTGCAAACTTGGCTTCTTCGGCGCGTTCGCGGTCTTTGAAATCGGTCATGTGGGTGTCCCTTCGGAGCGGATAGGTAAGTAAGATAAAGAGGGCGCGGCACCGCTTCAAGCGCCGAGCCGCCCGGACGGGGCACTATTCGATCGTGACGACGAGCTTGCCCACCGCCTCACGGTTTTCCAGCTTGGCGATGGCATCGCCCGCGCGGGCGAGCGGGAAGGTTTCGCTGACCAGCGGATCGATTTTGCCCGCCTTCATCAGGTCGAACAGTTCATCCACCTGCGCACGGAAAGCGACCGGCTCGCGCGCGGTGAAGGCGCCCCAGAACACGCCGCAGATGTCGCAGCTTTTGAGCAGGGTCAGGTTCAGCGGCATCTTGGCGATCCCGGCGGGGAAGCCGACCACCAGAAAGCGGCCCTCCCACGCGATGGCGCGCAGCGCGGGTTCGGAATATTGCCCGCCGACAATGTCATAAACGATGTTTGCGCCATCCGGGCCGCACGCCGCCTTGAAGGCTGCGGCAAGCGCCTTGGACGCATCCTTGTCCATCGCCTCGCGCGGGTAGATCACCACTTCGTCGGCCCCGGCCTTGCGGGCCACTTCGCCCTTGGCTTCGGACGAGACAGCGGCAACCACGCGCGCGCCGAACGCCTTGGCCAGTTCCACCGCAGACAGGCCAACCCCGCCCGCCGCGCCGAGGATCAGCACGGTGTCGCCCGCCTTGATATGCCCGCGATCCTTCAGCCCGTGGATGGTGGTGCCATAGGTCATCAGCAGGCTGGCTGCCTTTTCAAACGGCACGCCATCGGGAACCGGGAACATCCGGCCCGCCGGCACGACAATTTTTTCTGCCAGACCGCCATTGCCGATCCCGGCCATTACCCGGTCGCCCACGGCAAAGCCTTCCACGCCTTCGCCCACCGCCTCGATCACCCCGGCAATTTCGCCGCCGGGAGCGAAGGGACGCTGCGGTTTGAACTGATACAGGTCGCGGATGATCAGCGTATCGGGATAGTTGATCGCGCAGGCCTTGACCGCGATCAGCACTTCGCCCGCGCCGGGGACGGGCGCATCAATCTCGTCAAGCGTCAGTGTTTCAGGCCCGCCTGAGGCGTGGCTGCGGATAGCTTTCATGATGGTCTCTCCCTTGGATATGTCAGATCGCGGTGCCGCGCATCAGCCACGGCTGACCGTTGGCGCGCGCCCCCTCGAAGGCACCGATCGCCGTGTCACGGGCCATTGTCAGGGCGATTTCATCAAGCCCGTTCAGCAGGCAGTCGCGGCGAAACGGATCGAGCGTGAAGGCAAAGCGATCCTGATAAGGCGTCGTTACCGTCTGGGTTTCCAGATCGACGGTGATCGGTTCGCCTTGCCGCGCGACTTCGAGCAGGCGATCAACCGCGCTTTGCGCAAGGACAACCGGCAGGATCCCGTTCTTGACCGCATTGCCCGAAAAGATGTCGGAGAAACTCGGCGCGATCACCACTTTGATGCCGAGATCGCCCAGCGCCCAGGCGGCGTGTTCGCGGCTTGATCCGCAGCCGAAATTGTCGCCCGCGATCAGGATCGGCGCGCCGGCATAGGCGGGATCGTCAATCACATTGCCCGGTACGGCTCGCAGCGTCTCGAATGCGCCTTGGCCCAGACCATCGCGGCTGATGGTTTTGAGCCATCGGGCCGGGATGATGATGTCAGTATCGACATTCTTGAGGCCGAGCGGGATAGCGCCGCCTTCGACGCGGGTGAGGGGTTGCATTTTGGCTCCCCTCAGTCGGTTTCGGGCGGCTCACCCGAGGGGATCTTGCCGGGCTGAGTTGGTTCATTCGGCTTTTTCTTGGCGGCAAACTTGCGCCCTGCATACAGCAGCGCCGCAGCCACCGCTGCTGAACCAATCGCCGCCGCGCCGATGGCGGCGGACGATTTTATCGGGCTTTTCTTCTTGTCGGTCATATCTGTTCAATGCGCCTTGATCGGGTGCGTTTCAAGTGTTCCGCTTCACACCAAGCAAGCGCACATCGGCCAGCCGCCCGGTGACAGCGGCAGCCGCCGCCATGGCGGGCGAGACGAGATGGGTGCGCGCGCCCGGCCCCTGGCGGCCAACAAAGTTGCGGTTGCTGGTCGAAGCGCAGCGTTCGCCCGGCGGAACCTTGTCGGGGTTCATTCCCAGACAGGCTGAACAGCCCGGTTCGCGCCATTCGAACCCGGCGGCGGTGAAGATGCGGTCGAGCCCTTCGTCCTCGGCCTGCGCTTTCACCAGACCCGATCCCGGCACCACGATCGCCCAGCGCACATTGTCCGCCTTGCGCCGACCTTTCAGCACCGCAGCGGCGGCGCGCAGGTCTTCGATGCGGCTGTTGGTGCAAGACCCGATGAACACGTTTTCGATCGGCACCTCGGTCATCGGAGTGCCGGGGGTGAGGCCCATGTAATCGAGGCTTTTCTGCACCGCGACGCGTTTGGATTCGTCGGCGAAGTCATCGGGCGAGGGCACGCGCCCGCCAATCGCCACCACGTCTTCGGGGCTGGTGCCCCATGTCACGCTGGGTTCAACAGTGGCGGCATCGATCACTACGCTTTTATCGAACAGCGCGCCGTCATCCGAATGGAGCGTGCGCCAGTAAGCGACGGCGGCATCCCAATCGGCCCCCGCAGGTGCCATCGGGCGGCCCTTGAGGTAGGCGAAAGTCACGTCATCGGGTGCGATCAACCCGGCGCGCGCGCCTGCCTCGATGCTCATGTTGCACACGGTCAGCCGCTGCTCGATGCTCATGCGTTCGAACACCGCCCCGCGATATTCGATCACATAGCCGCTACCGCCCGCCGCCCCGATCTGGCCGATAATGTGCATGATCAGGTCTTTGGCGGTCACGCCGGGGCCAAGATCGCCGTTTACGCGCACTTCCATCGATTTGGATTGCTGCAACAACAGCGTTTGCGTCGCCAGCACGTGTTCAACCTCGCTGGTGCCGATCCCGAAGGCGAGCGCGCCCAAGCCGCCGTGGCAGGCGGTGTGCGAATCGCCGCAGACGATGGTGGTGCCGGGCAGCGAGAACCCCTGTTCGGGGCCGACCACATGGACGATCCCCTGCTCCTTCGCCGTCGCCGGGATGTAGCGGATGCCGAATGCGGGGGCGTTCAGTTCAAGCGCGGCCAATTGCGCTGCGCTTTCGGGGTCGGCAATCGGCAGCACGGTGCCATCCGGGGCAAGGCGCGGCGTGGTGGGGAGGTTGTGATCGGGCACCGCCAGCGTCAGTTCGGGCCGCCGCACCGTCCGCCCTGCGATCCGCAGCGCCTCAAACGCCTGCGGGCTGGTGACTTCGTGCACAAGATGGCGATCAATATAGACCAGCGCCGTGCCATCATCGCGGGTTTCAACCACGTGCGCGTCCCAGATTTTTTCGTATAGCGTGCGGGGTTTGGTGGCCATGCGCGGGCAGATAGCGCGTAAGGTGCCTTACGCCAAGAAAATGCGAAATTGATTTGTGATGCGAATTGAAAGCTTGCCTTTCATGGGCTAGCCCAAGGACCCAAAGGTCTCCATATTCCCGGTCGAGTTGAAATACCTCGGCGCGGTGCCGGGTGGCGCAGGAACATGTCGATATTTCCTACCTTCTCGACCTGAAAGTCGAACAATCTGACGCATCGGCGTGACAAAAATGGTAAAACTATGGCTAAATATTGAATCAGGAGTAATTAGATGGCGGAATCATTCGATAAGACTCAAGAAGAAGTGTTGCAAAAGTGGGAACGGGCGAAAAATATTTATTCAGAATTTAGACAAATAACCATTATTGCTGGCGCAATAAGCACCATTTGTTTTGTCCTTCTGTTCATTCAGGTTGGGCAAACCCGAGATAATAACTTGGAAACATCGCTAGAAGCTCATTATTTAATGGGGTATTCGATATTTATCTTGGTCTTCTTGTCATTTGCATATTTCATCGCATCACTTATTGCTTTTTTTAGTAAAAAAGGCCCTAAGTCCAGGGGACTTGCGAGTTTTGCAAGTATAGTAATCTTCGCCGGAAGTTTGATCCCATTCGTTATGGTCAGGCAGGATCCTGGGTTTATCATTCAATATGCATATGACTATGATTATTACGATAAGTTATTGAATTTACCTCTTGAAATTTGGACTTTGGGGTTAGTGATACTGTCATTTTTGAATTCAGTGCTATTTCGCTACACTATTTTCCTCAAAAATCGCATGACGGCGCTTCATGGCCGCTTGCCATGATTGCATCATCCGGTTGGGGACAGGGTAAGGCTCAATTGCCACGCCAATAGTCACGATTGCCGAGCCGTGGCAAGATTGCGGCGATTTTTGGGCAATGGCTGGTGGAAATTGTAATAATTCTCCGCTAGCTTACAGCCATGTCAGCAATCCTTCCCTCAGCATCCGCGTTTTTCCACCCGATCAAGGTTGAGGCGGCGGACATCGATTTCATGGGCCACGTGAACAACGCGCGCTACCTCAACTGGGTGCAGGATGCGGTGCTGGCGCATTGGAACAATCTGGCCCCGGCAGAAGACGTGGCGAGCAAGGCGTGGGTCGCGCTGAAGCACGAGATTACCTATCGCAAGCCCGCCTTTCTGGAAGATGACGTGATCGCGCAGACCGTGCTCGAACGCTTCAACGGCGCGCGCGCGTTCTATTCCACGCTGATCAAGCGCGGCGAGGAAGTGCTGGCCGAAGTGCAATCAAGCTGGTGCTGCATCGACGCCGAAACCCTGCGGCCCGCGCGGATTGGCGAACACCTGCGCGCGTTTTTCTTTCCTGCCGCTGCGGAGTGAAGGGCGGCGCGTGAAGCGCCCATTGTCGTCACCCCGGCGAAGGCCGGGGCCCAGAGCCTCCATGTGCGACGCGTACCGCTCTGGGTCCCGGCCTTCGCCGGGATGACGGTGGTGGAACCCCCACGAAACGCAATTGCGCCCCCGCGTCAGGCTTCTATACGCAACCACATGCCCGCCTTGTGCGTATCCTATTGAGATGAACCCGCATCACTCCCTTCCGGCCCGTGCCTATCAGGGCGTGATCGGCCTTGCGCTGGCGCTGGCGATTGCGGGCAGTTGGCTGGGCTTGCACGCCTATGCGATGTTCGTGTTCGAACTCAGCTGGAGCAATTGGCCCTTCGCGCTGGCGCTGGCGGCGGTGCAATGCTGGCTTTCGGTGGGCGTGTTCATCGTCTGCCATGATGCGATGCACGGTAGCCTGATGCCGGGCAGGCCGCGCTGCAATGCGACCATCGGGGCGGTGTTGCTGGCGCTCTATGCGGGCTTCGGCTGGAAGCAGCTGCGCGATGCGCATTTCGCCCATCACAGGCTGTCAGGCCGCGCAGGCGATCCTGATTTTGACGAGCATCACCCCGATGATTTTATGCGCTGGTATGCCACGTTTTTCCGGCGTTATTTCGGCTGGCGATCGATCCTGTATGTCCACACGGTGGTGGGCGTCTACTGGCTGGTGATCGGGGTTCCGATGGCGCAAATCGTGCTGTTATATGGCCTGCCCGCGCTCGCATCATCATTGCAGCTGTTCTACTTTGGCACCTTCCGCCCGCACCGCCACCGCGCAGGCGAGGACGCGGCGATCTTTGCTGATCGTCACAACACCCGCAGCGACGATTTCGGCACGCTTCTCAGCCTCGCCACCTGCTTTCATTTCGGCTATCATCTGGAACACCACCGTCGCCCCGATGTGCCGTGGTGGGCGCTGCCCGCTGCGCGACGGGCCGGGGCGGCGCAGGTTGAATTGGCTGAAAAGGTGCCCGCATGAGCTGGCTCGAAATCACACTCACCGTGCTGTCCTCGCTGATCGGGATGGAATTGTTCGCGTGGTATGCCCACAAATACATCATGCACGGCTGGGGCTGGGGCTGGCACCGCGATCATCACGAACCGCATGATAATGCTCTGGAAAAAAACGATCTGTTCGCGGTGGTGTTCGGCGCGATCAATGCGGGGATGTATATTGTCGGCTCGCTCTATTGGGACTGGTTGTGGTGGTTTGCGGTCGGGATCACGCTGTATGGGGTGATCTATACGCTGGTGCATGATGGGCTGGTGCATCAGCGCTATTGGAACTGGGTGCCGCGCAAGGGCTATGCCAAGCGGCTGGTGCAGGCGCATAAGCTGCATCATGCGACCATCGGCAAGGAAGGCGGGGTCAGCTTCGGCTTTGTCTTCGCGCGCGATCCGGCCAGGCTGAAGGCGGAATTGAAGGCGCAGAAGGAAGCCGGGATTGCGGTGGTGCGGGACGCTGCGGTTTGATCGTTTCAGGCTCCGCTTGACCCTGCCTAGACCCCTTCTCGACCCCCTCTAGACCCTTGTTAGCCTGCTTTTGGGCGGATGTTTCACGTGAAACATTTGGGTTTCGCAGCCCGGATGGGCTGCGGAACTCAAGAAGCCAACCGCGCGGCGTGCCCTTTCACCAGTGCGATCATGTTGGGCACGCCCTGGGTGCGGTTGCTCGATAGCTGGTTTTTGAGGTCGAACGGGGCGAGCGCGCCCATCACGTCCATTTGTGCGACTTCGGCGGCGGGCCTGTCCTGCACGGCGGCGATCACCAGCGCGACGATGCCCTTGGTGATCGCGGCATTGCTGTCGGCGAGGAAGTGCAGTTTCTGCTCCTTTTGTGAGGCGGGATAGACCCACACCGCCGCCGAACACCCACGCACCAAAGTCGCATCGGTTTTCAGCGCATCGGGCATGGGTTCCAACGTCCGGCCCAGCTCGATCAGCAACCCGTAACGGTCGTCGCCTTCGAGGAATTCATACTCTTCGAGAATATCGGAAAGGGTGCGCATAGGGGGCAGGTAGTTTGTCTTTTGCGAAAACCCAACCCCCTTCGTCCCCCCCCCCTTTGTCATTGCGAGGAGCCGAAGGCGACGCGGCAATCCAGAGCGTATCGCGCGCCGCGCTGGATTGCTTCGCTACGCTCGCAATGACGCAATCAGCCTCACCCGCTAAGCCCCCCGGGCCGGGTGA
>JAHJSJ010000031.1 GCA_018830415.1 Alphaproteobacteria bacterium
CCGCGCGGATTGCCCTGCCCATCCGGCCCGCCAGTGACCGCGAAAATCTCCTCGCGCAGTTTTTCCTGCCATGCGGGATTGGCGGCGAGGTGATAGATCAGCGATGTGGCCGATGATGTGATGGTGTCATGCGCGGCCATCATCAGAAAGTTCATGTGATCAACCACTTCATCGACCGGCAGGAGACTGCCATCCTCGCGCGTCGCAGTGGCGAACTGGCTGAACATGTCCTGCCCGCCGCCGTGTTCGCGGCGGCGCAATGTTTCACGTGTAAAATAATCGACCAGAAACGCCCGGCCATCGACACCCTTTTTCATCTTGGTGAAAGGCAGCGGCTTGCGGATCGGCGCGATCGAGGCCTGCACCATATCGACGAAGGCGGCGTTGATCTTGTCAGCCTCCGGCCCCCACGGCAGGCCGATGAAACTGTCCGCGGCGAGATCAAGCGTCAACTTCTTGATCGCCGGGTAGAACCGCAAATCGCCCGCCCAATCCGCCACTTCGCGGGCAATCCCGCGGTTCAGCGCGCCCGAATAATGACGCATCGGTTCAGGCTTGAACGCGATTGATAGCGCGCGGCGATCGATCCTGTGGTGATCGAAATCCAGCAACATCAGCCCGCGCGGGAACAGCTGGTCCAGCACCGGCCCCCAGCCCTGTTCGGACGAGAATATCTTGTCCTTGTTGAACAATAGCAGTTCGTTCGCCTCGGCCCCGATCAACGCCACCTGCCAGCCGCCGAACGCGCGGTTTTTATAAACCCGCCCGTGGGTGTCGATCATCCGCTGCGCAAAGCCATGGGGATCAGCCAGCATGGTGAAGGTGTTGCCCACCACCGGCCAGCCCGCATCGCCGGGGATGTGGGCAAGATCAGCTTCACTCAGGCGCCCCTCGCTCCAATCGCGCGGCGCATCGGCAAAGGGGGCATTGGCGGAATGCGGGGCGTCAGCAAGGGTGGCCATGGTCAGATCAGGCTCCGTATCGGGTTCGGATTAGCAACTGACCCTGATGTAAATAATCGCAGCGGTCAAATCCACCCTGAAAGCTCACGCCGGAGCATTGCTTCGACCATCGCGAGGCCGGCGTCCGAGGTGTTGAGGCAGGTAAGCACAGCATAATCCTCACCGCCCGCATCGGTGAATTCATCGCGGCCTTCCAATGCCAGTTCCTCCAGCGTCTCGACACAATCGGCGGCAAAGCCGGGGGCGGCGACGATCAGGCGTTTGGTGCCCTTCTGCCCTTCGGCGATCAGTGTGGTGTCGGTGGAGGGTTCAAGCCAGCGCGCCGGGCCAAAACGCGATTGGAACGTGGTTTCAAACCTGACGCCCGCAAATTCAGGGCGCGCTGCCAACCGCTCGCGCAGCAACCGCGCGGTTTTCTGGCAATGGCAATGATAGGGATCGCCCTTTTCCAGCGTTTGCAGCGGCATCCCGTGAAAACTCATCAGCATCACCTCAGGAGTAAAGCTGAGGGCTTGCACCTGCCGGGTCAGATCATCCGCCAGCGCGTCCAGATAATCGGGGTGATCGTGATAAGGCGGCACGAACCGCAGCGCCGGTTGCCAGCGCATTTCGCCGAGCACGCGGGCCACCTCGTCAAACACCGTCGCCGTGGTCGCGGCGCAATATTGCGGATACATCGGCGCAATCAGGATGCGGTCGCAGCCCTTGCCCGTCAGTTCGGTAATGCGTTGTTCAATCGAAGGATTGCCATAACGCATGGCGTAATCGATCACGATATTCTCAGCAAACCGCCCCACCATCGCTTCGGCCTGCCGCGCGGTGATATCCGCCAGCGGCGATCCGCGTGTCGTCCATATCTTGGCATAGGCTTTCGCGCTTTTCTGGGGGCGAGTGTTGAGGATGATCCCGCGCAGGATCAATTGCCACACAATCGGCGGAATCTCGATCACGCGCCGGTCAGACAGAAACTGCTTGAGGTAGCGCCGCACCGAAGCCGGATCAGGCCCGTCAGGCGTGCCAAGGTTGACCAGCAAGACGCCGATCTGGCCGCTCGATACAGGAGGATGGTCGCGCGGAAGGCGCTGGGTTTGCCAGGTCATATGCCGTCCGAAAGTAAGGGCAGGCGGCGCAGGCGCAACCCCGTCGCGGAAAACAACGCATTGGCAACAGCCGGAGGGGCCACCACCGCGCCCAGCTCGCCGGGATCGGCAGGCGGGGCTTCGCTGGCGATGAATTCAATTCGCATATCGGGGCAATCGGCCAGCACGGGCAGTCCCAGCGCTTCGTAATCGACCACTTCGGGCACGCCGCCGCGCAGTTTGACCGGGTTGCCCAGCGCCGTCGCGATCCCGAACACCAGCCCGCCTTCAATCTGCTGGAGCGCGATGTCGTGGTTGATGATCCGGCCAATATCCACCGCCGCTGACAGGCGCGTCACGCGCACCCCGCCTTCGCCTTGGCGCGCAGTGGCCACGCAGGCGATCCGAGCAGCCCCCGGCCCGTCACCGATGCGCGCGCAGGCCAGACCCTGCCCGCTTTGGTTGACCCCGCCATCCCATCCCGCCAGCTGCGCTGCGCGTTGCAGGCACGCCGCCAGCCGCACATCACCGCCCAGCATCGCCATCCGGAACGACAGCGGTTCACGCCCGTATTTCGCGGCGATTTCGTCGATGAAGCACTCAATCGCGAAGGTGGTCGGCCCATGGGCATTGCCGCGCACCCGGCCGACCGGCAGGCCGATGTCGACCGGGATGTGCTCCACCAGCAGCGCGGGCAGTTGATAGGGCGGAACCGCGCCTTCGCACGCCATCGCATCAGCCTGCCCGGCGGTTTCGCGGATCGCGGCCATGCTGGTGAGGTTGCCGAACAAACGCTTGCCGAATTCGCGCGCGGCGGGCGGCGTCGCGATGCGTAGCCGCAGCGCATCAATCGCGCCGGGGTCGGCCTGGGAAAGCTGCGCCCCGATCAGCAGCCATGCGGGCGCACGCGGGCGGCTGCGGATCATCTCGTCACGGCGGGGCCAAGTGAGTTGGACAGCGCGCGGCGCTTCCTTGGCAAGCTCGCGCGCGATCAGGGCGATTTCGATGGCGTGGTCATGTTCCAGCCGCGCATCGAAACTGCCGCCTGCGGGCATCGGGTATAGCGCCACGTCCTCAGTAGCGATGCCGATCGCGCGGGCGGCGGCAATGCGCGCCTGTTCGGGGGCCTGGCTGGCGATCCACAGATCGAGCCGCCCGTCGGCATAGCGCGCGGTGGCGGTCGCGGTTTCAAGCGGGGCAGCATAGCCCGGCTCAACCTCGTAACGGCGCGCCATGTCCACGCGCTTCAGCGCCGCGCCGCCAAACCCGGTTTCGGCAATCGGAAAGGCTTCCCCGCCATCAAGCATGGTATCGAGACGAGCGGTGATTTCATTGCTGTTGACCGGTGCAGTCACTGCGAATTTGGGCTTCATCGCATTAAGCGCCTGATCCGCGCTCCACCATGTGTCGGCCGCAACCGCAAGCCAGCGTTTGGACTGGATAATCCCGGCCAGCCCCTTGATCCCGGCGGCGGCATCGCGGTTGAACCCGGTCAGTTCCGATCCATCGGCAGGCCCGTGGCG
This sequence comes from Alphaproteobacteria bacterium, assembly GCA_018830415.1. Taxonomy (GTDB): domain Bacteria; phylum Pseudomonadota; class Alphaproteobacteria; order Sphingomonadales; family Sphingomonadaceae; genus Erythrobacter. Next base: position 3,565 of record JAHJSJ010000031.1, read on the forward strand.
GATCGAGGCATAGACCATCCCCGGCAGCCGCACATCGCCGGCAAAGCGATACGACCCATCAACCTTGGACGGCAGATCAAGCCGGGGGAAGGCGGGGGCCGCGTCGGATTCGGCGGATAGCGGGGCTTCGCGCAAAGGTTCGGGGCGCAGCGGCACGGGGTCGGGCGGAGTCCATGCGGCGGCGGCTTCGGCCAACTCGCCAAAGGTGGCGCGCCGTTCGCCATGAATCACAAAGCCGCCTTCAACCTCGCATTCTTCCCAAGCCACACCCCAGCGCGAGGCGGCCTCCTGCGCCAGCATCGCGCGGGCGGCGGCGGCCGCTTCGCGGCAGGGCAGTTCATAGGCCTCGATCGCGGTGCCAGCGGCGGTGGCGTTGAACCGCTGCGCCCCGGCAAATCGCTTCGCCATCAAGGCGTCGGTGCTGGCAGACAGCCCGGCGGCAACAGGATCCCACAACGCGATCCATTTCTGCGCCAGCGGCACATTGGCATAGGCACCCGAAACCGGCGCAGGCTCCACGGCAATCTGCCGCCAGTCTGCGCCCAGTTCATGCGCCACGATCTGAGGTAACAGGGTGGTGATGCCCTGTCCCATTTCCAGCTGCGGCACCGCCACGGTGACTACGCCATCATTGGCGATCTTGATCCATGCGCCGAACACCTGCTCGCCCTTCGCCGCCACCAGCGGGCTGGCATAGCTGCGCGGCATCAGCCACCATGCTATCAGCAGGCCGCCCCCCGCTGCCGCCCCTGCCAGCACACCCCGCCGCGAGACCTGCATCGCCTAGACCGCCCCTGTATCAAGCCAGCGCGCAAGGCGCTGCGCAATCGCTGCAAATGGCGCGCCGGCCTCGTCATCGCGGGCTGCCGGCGGCTCACCCGTGTCGCCCGCAATCCGCGTCGCCAGTGTCAGCGGCACCCGGCCCAGGAACGGGATTTCCAGTGCAGCGGCGAATTTCTCGACCCCGCCCTGCCCGAACGGATCGCTGATCTCGCCGCAATGCGGGCAGGCGTAACCCGCCATGTTTTCAACCAGCCCGATGATCGGCACATCGCCCTGTTCGAACAATTGCCCGGCACGCGCAGCATCGATCAGCGCCAAATCCTGCGGGGTTGAAACGAGGATCGCGCCATCGGGACGGTGGGCGGACAGCATCGACAATTGCACATCGCCCGTGCCCGGCGGCAGATCGACCAGCAGCAAATCGGTATCGCCCCATTCGGCATCGACCAGTTGCGCCAGCGCCTTTCCGGTCATCGGCCCGCGCCACGCCAGCGCCTTGCCCGGCGCGACCAGGTGGCCCATCGATAACACCTTGACCCCGTGGCGGCTGGCAATCGGCACCAGCTTGTCGCCTTCGACCGCAGGCTTGATCCCCTCGGTTCCCAGCAATTTGGGCTGGGAGGGGCCGTAAATGTCGCCGTCAATCACGCCCACCTTGCGGCCCATCCGGGCCAGCGCAACCGCAAGATTGGTGGTCAACGTCGATTTGCCGACCCCGCCCTTGCCCGACCCCACCGCGATCAGGCGGCGGCGGCGGCGTTCACCGGTCAGCGCGATGCGCACTTCGTCGACTCCAGCCAACGAAGTGAGCGCGGCGGTGATCGCGCTTTCCAGTTCGGCGCGGGCGCTATCGGACAGGTCACCTGCCTCAGCCACGATCACCGCGCGGCGCGAAATGATCCGGGCCGATTGCAAACGCTGGTTGATTTCAGGCGGCAAAGCGGCGCGGATCAGCGCTTCTTCAGCTGCCGGTTCGCGGGGTGGTTCGGGTGGCTTGGTCATGGCGGAACGCCTCTACCATCAAATTCACGCTGCCAACCCCTGTTTTTCGCCGCAGAGCGTGCTTATAACGTCCTTATGCAAAGATTAGCCGGTTGGAGAGAACGTCTTGGTGTGGCCGCACGCGGCCTTGCCATGGCTGGCAAAAATAATCCGTGGGGCGGATCGGGCAAGGGCGATGAGCCCGGCGGCGATGGCAGCAGCGGTGCAGGCGGCAGCGGCGGGTCGGATGGCCCGCGCAACCCGTGGCTGCCCGGCGGCGGGGGTGAACCTGGCAAGCGGCGCTCTGCCAGCATCGAGGATATCTTCAAGGGCCGCGGCCCCGAAGGCCCGCGCCGCGCGGGCGGTGGCCCCGGCGGACCAACGTTCCGCCTGCCCGAACGGCCCGGCGGCAAAAGCTGGCTTCCGGTCATTATCGGCTCAGTCGCATTGATCTGGGTCGCCGCAAGCAGCGTCCATTTCGTCCAGCCGGGCGAACAGGCGGTGGTCACCTGGCTCGGCGGGAAATATTCGGACACGCTCGATTCGGGCACCAATTTCACCGCGCCCTGGCCGATCAACATGGTCGAAAAGGAAAACGTCACGCAGATCCGGTCGGAAGAAATTCCCGGCACCAACACCGAAAAGCTGATCCTGACCGGGGATCAGAACCTGGTCGATCTGTCATACGTGGTGCGCTGGAACATCTCGAACCTGACGCTTTACAAATATCAACTGGCCGACCCGCGCAACGCGCTGCTTGAAATCGGCGAAGCCGCCATGCGCGCGGCAGTGGCGCGCAAGAAACTCGACGAGGTTCTGACCGGTGAAGGCCGCGCAGAAATCGAACAGACGGTGCGCGAACGGATGCAGGCGCGGCTTGATGCCTATCGTTCGGGGATTACCGTGCAGGGGGTTGAAATCAACAAGACCGACCCGCCCAGCCGCGTGGAAGAAGCGTTCAAGGACGTGTCTTCGGCGCAGCAGGATGCCGATGCCGCGGTCAACCGCGCTCAGGCAATCGCCCAGCAAGTGCTGGCGCGGGCACAAGGTGATGCGAGCGAATTCAACAATATCTATGCGGAATATCGCCTCGCCCCCGAAGTGACGCGCCGCCGCCTGTATTACGAGACCATGGAATCGGTGCTGTCCAAGACCGACAAGACCATCGTCGAATCCGGCAATGTAACGCCCTATCTGCCGCTGCCCGAATTGCAGCGCCGGGCGCAGACCGCAGCCCAGCCGCCGCGGCCGCAAGGGGAATAACGCCATGAATGCTGTGTTTCAGAACTACAAAGCGATCCTGATCGCCGCCGTCGTCATTCTGGTGGCCTTGCTGTCCAGCGTGGTGATCGTGCCCGAAACCCATCAGGCGGTGGTGATCCGCACCGGTCAGCCCGACCGGGTGTTCAACCAGTTTCGGCCCGAGGTGCCTTACGGCCAGACCGGCGCGGGCATTCAACTGCGTATCCCGTTTGTCGAAGCGGTGCAGATGGTTGACCGCCGGGTGCTCGATCTCGACATGACCCGGCAACAGGTGCTCTCCAACGATCAGCAACGCCTGCAGGTCGATGCCTATGCCCGCTATCGGATCATCGATCCGGTGCGGATGGTGGAACGCGCCGGGACGGAAGAACAGCTGGAAGCCCAGTTGGTGCCGATCCTCACCTCGGTATTGCGGCAGGAACTGGGTCGGCGGCCGTTTTCGGCGCTGATCAATGCTGAACGCGGCACCGCGATGGCCAACATCACCCGCACGCTTGATACGCAGGCGCGGCAATACGGCGCGCAGGTGCTCGACGTGCGGATCAAGGCGGCAGACCTTCCCGAAGGTCGCCCGCTTGATGCCGCCTTCACCCGGATGGAAACCGATCGGCAGGAAGAAGCCGCCACCATCCGCGCTGCCGGGCAACGCGATGCGCAAATCACTCAGGCCGAAGCCCAGGCGCAGGCCGCGCGCATCTATGCCGATGCTTATGGAAAAGACCCGGAATTCTACGATTTCTATCGCGCCATGCAGAGCTACCGCCAGACCTTTCTGGCCGGAGAAGGCAACAGCGCAATGGTGCTTTCGGACGACAGCGAATATTTCCGCCAGTTCAGGGGGAAACGCTAACGCGTTCGACCAGGGGATGATCCTGAGCGCCGAATGTAATGTTGCGTTCAATCAGCGTTCAGGCCCGAAAGGTGCATTTGGGGCAATCCAGCCAACTGTTCGGCTGGCCCCGTTGACAGTGTGAGGAACGCTGCGCCCCCGCGCGTTCCTGCTTGATGATAAGGACCAAGAGGACGTGAAGAACGTGCGCTATGTATACGGACTGTCGAGCGCGCTGCTGGTAGGCGGCGCTGCGATTTCGTTGATCACCGGAACGCCGCTGGGCGCGCAGGTGGCCCAGAATGATGATGCCGTGATGGACCGGGTGGTGCCGATTGAAGGTGCCCCTGTCAGCTTTGCCGATCTCACCGCGCAATTACAGCCTGCGGTGGTCAATATTGCCACGCGCCAGCGGATCGAGGTTGCCAATAACCCATTCGCTGGGACACCCTTTGCCGACCTGTTCAGCCGCCGTCAGGGCGGCGGCGGTCAGCCGCAAACGCGTGAGGCGCAGTCGCTGGGGTCGGGCTTCATTATTTCGGCCGATGGCTTTGTGGTGACCAATAATCACGTGGTCTCGCCCGATAGCCGCGCCAAGCTCGAATCGATCACCGTTACCTTGCCCGATGGCACCGAATACGAAGCCGAACTGGTCGGCGCCGATGCCGCATCCGATCTCGCGGTGCTCAAGATCAAGGCCAGCCGCGCCTTCCCGTTCGTGACCTTTGGCGATTCAAGCGCGGCGCGCGTGGGTGACTGGGTGGTGGCAATCGGCAATCCGTTCGGCCTTGGCGGCACGGTGACCAGCGGGATCATTTCCGCAGTCTATCGCAACACCGGCCAAGGCGGCGCTTATGACCGTTATCTCCAGACCGATGCCAGCATCAATCGCGGCAATTCGGGCGGGCCGCTGTTCGACATGCGCGGCAATGTGATCGGCATCAATAATGCGATCTTCTCGCCTTCGGGCGGCAGCGTGGGCATCGGCTTTGCGATCCCCGCTGAAATCGCCGCGCCGATCGTCGAGCAACTGCGCGACGGGCGCGAAATTCAGCGCGGTTATCTCGGCGTCGGTCTCCAGCCGATTGATGAAGACTTCGCCGCCTCGCTCGGCCTGCCAAAGCGGCGCGGTGAATTGGTGCAGACCGTGCAGGATGATAGTCCGGCAGCGCGCGCGGGTTTGAAGCCCGGCGACATCGTCACCAAGGTCAACGGAAAAGACGTGACTGGGGAACAGACGGTATCCTTCCTGGTCGCCAATATGGAACCCGGTGCGCAGGTGCCGGTCGAATTGCTGCGCGATGGCAAACGCCTCGCACTCAACGTCACGCTGGGCAAACGCCCGAGCGAGGCGGAATTGCAGCAGCAGACCCAGACTTTCGACCCCGATGCGGAAGAACCGATGGCACCGGGAGCCTCGAACGAGACAATCGAACGCAAGCTCGGCTTGCAGGTGATGCCGATGACTGCGGCGATTGCCCGCTCGCTTGGGGTGCCGGCCGATACGCAGGGCGTGGTGATTGCGGCGGTTGATCCCAATGCCGACGCGGCGCGCAAGGGTCTGCGCCGCGGCGACATCGTCCTGTCGGCCAATTATCAGGCGGTTGCCTCAGTCGAAGCGCTGGCAGAGCAGGTCAAGGCTGCCGAGACCGAAGAGCGTGAGGCGATCCTGCTACGCGTCCAACGCCGCACGCAGCCTCCGGCGTTCTTCCCGATCAGGCTGCGCTGATCGGTTGAAATTGCGAATCAGAAAGGGCGCCGGGAGCAATTCCGGCGCCTTTTTTTATCATAACTCAGGCGGCGGACGGCGCGGGGCTGGTGGGCGTGGGATTTCGCCGCCGGTGGCTTCTTCAAGGAAATCCTGGCTGGCGGCAGGGGGTGCAGCAGACCCACGCTCTCCTTCGATCCCGAATGGGCTGGGCGCAGGTTCACGCCGCCCCGGCTCGACCAGATTGCCCTGTTCGTCGATGTAGTAATAATCGTCAGGC
>JAHJSJ010000325.1 GCA_018830415.1 Alphaproteobacteria bacterium
CGCCGGGACACAGTATTTTGTTGTTCGAAACATTGATTGCCTCCAACGCAAGCGCGGAACTGCACCTGTTCCGCGACGGCGGTCATGGCTGGGGGTTGGGCAAGCCCGGTCAGGTCATCAGCCAATGGCCCGCGCTGTTCCTACACTGGGTCGAATCGCTTGAAATAATTCAGAAACGGGGAGAATAATGATGTCGATTACACTTTTGAGCAGGCTCGCCCTGATGTGCGGTGGCAGCATGATTGCCGCCAGCGCCGTCCACGCGCAACAGGCCGAAACACCGGCCCCGCCGCTGCAGCCCGAACGCGAGATCATCGTCACCGGCACGCAGATCCAGGGCGCGAAAATCAACGACGTGCTGCCGGTCACTGTGGTGGATGAAATCGACATCGAAAATACCGGCGCGGTATCGGGTGACGAGATTTTCCGGTCGATCCCGCAAGCGGGCACAGTTGCGTTCAACGAACAGAACGCCACCACCCAGAACAACGCGCGCGGCGATGTCGCGTCGATCAACCTGCGCGATCTTGGCACCGGCAACACGTTGCTGTTGATCAATGGTCGCCGGATGAACCTGCATCCCGGCTTCCAGACCGAATTGCTGGTTCCGGTGGTCAGTCCCGACGCCAATGAAATCGCACCGGGCAGCGTGCGCCGGATCGAGGTGCTGCGCGATGGCGCGTCGGCGCTTTATGGTGCGGATGCGGTCGCGGGCGTGGTTAACACTGTTCTGCGCGGCAAGCGCAAGGGCGGCTTTCTCGAAGCCGACTGGCGCGGCTCGGATGGAACCGACCTTTACAACGTGACCATCAATGGTGGTTTTGGTTTCGATTTTGGCGGTGGGCGCGGCAATCTGACGGTCTATGGCGGCTATTTCCACGAAAACGGCATAGCTGCGTCCGAACGCGATTTTTCGGCCGATGATAATCGCCTGCCACTGGTTGAAGGCACGGATTTCGAAGGCGATGCCTCGTTCAACAATCGCAATACGTTTGGCCCGTTCGGTCAGTTTGACATTCAGGCACCAAGCAACCGCACGCCGATTCGCGACGATGATTTCTTTCTTCAGCCGAGCAGCTTTCCCGGTTGCAGGCTCGATTTTGGCAATGGCCTGTGTGCCCGCAATGGCACAACGCCCTCTACCGCAGTGCGTTTCAACACCCTCGACGGCGATACGCTGATCAGCCGCAAGAACCGTTACAACGCGAGCGCGCTGCTCAGCTATGACCTGACCGACAACGTCGAAGCCTATTTCGAAGGCAGCTTTTTCCGTTCGGAAAGCCAGCGCAATAATGATGCATCGGCCATCCTGAGCGCGGTGCCGGTAGGGATTGCTCGCGATGCATTCTGGAACCCGTTCGGCCCGGTTCTGTTGGCTGATGGCTCGCCCAATCCCAACCGTCTGCCCGGAACCACGATTGCGGCGGACGGGGCTGATGTTATCTTGGAACGCCTTCGGTTCGTGGATGTCGGCAATCGCAATATTACGGTAAACAAGGACTCTTATCGTCTGGTGACCGGGCTGCGCGGTGATTTGGGCGCATGGAATTTTGACACGGGCTTCGTCTATTCCGACGCTAGGCTGAGCGACATCACCGGCAACCGCGTTTCGCTCACGCTGTTGCAGCAGCAAATGAATCTTACCACGCCCGATGCTTTTAACCCCTTCAACGGCGGCTGCGTTACCGGCGATCCGGGGATCGGCGATTGCACCCCCAACCCGGCTTCCTCGATCGATCCGTTCCGCATCGATGTGTTCCGCAAGGGTGGAACCACGCTGGCGCTGGCCGATTTCAAGGTCAGCCGTGATGATCTGTTCCAGCTGCCGGGCGGCGACCTTGGCGTGGCAGCGGGGATTGAATGGCGACGCGAAACCTTTTTCGATGACCGCGATCCGCGGTTGGATGGCACGATCACCTTCACTGACAGCGTGACCGGTGTGTTCAACGGCAGCGACGTGTCCGGCACCAGCCCCACGCCTGATACCAATGGTGCGCGCCAGGTCTATTCGGCCTTTGCCGAAGTGTTCGTCCCGCTGGTTAGCGAAGACATGAACATTCCTCTGGTTGAGGCGCTCAACCTGCAAGTTGCCGGCCGGATGGAATATTTCACCGATATCGAAGAGACCGCCATCGTCCCGCGTGTTGCGGCATCGTGGACCACTATCCCCGGTGTCACCTTTCGCGGTGCATGGTCGCAGGGCTTTCGTGCCCCCAACCTTGTTCAGGTGAATGATACAGGCACCACCCGGGTCAACACTCGTGATGATTTTGTGATTTGTCAGGCGCAGCTTGAAAAGGGACTGATTGCCAATCTTGGCGTATGTACCGGTGCGGGCACGGTCAGCTTCCGTTCGGGCAGCGACCAATTGGAACCTGAAGACAGCACCAGCACAAATTTTGGCGTGGTGTTGGAACCCCGGTTTCTGCCGGGGCTGACGCTGACCGGGGATTACTGGCGGGTCAAACAGACTGGGCTGGTCGGCACACTTGGCGATGATAACGCCATCGCGCTCGATCTGCTGCGGCGGATCAATGGTAGCACCAACCCGAATGTCATCCGTGCCGATCCGACTCAGGAGGAGCTTGACCTGTTCGCCGGCACCAGCCTTGCGCCGGCTGGCACTATCATTCAGGTGCTGGACCCCTTCTTCAATCTCGACAGCCGCATTTCCAAGGGGTGGGATTTCGGGATGTCCTACAATGTGCCGGACTTTGGCGTGGGCAAGTTCCGGCTGCGCTTCAACGCTGCGCGGCTGGAAAGCATTGTCCAGAATGCCGGGGCGGATGGACAGGAAATCCTCGATGCGATTGATAGCGGAGTACTTCCTCTTGATGTTGCGGTTGAGGGGCTAGGCCAACTGCTTGAAATCGATGGTCGGCCAAAATGGCGCTTCAGCAGCTCGATCAACTGGGACAATGGGCCTCTCGATATTGGCCTGTTCGGCCGATATGTCGGTAAGGTGTGGGATACCAGTGTCATCCGTGACCAGTTGATCGAAAGCGATGACCCCAATGCCAATTTCTTCCGGGTGGATTCGTTCTTCACGGTGAATTTCTCGATCGCCTACACCATCAACAATGACACCGCGCTTGATGGCACGCGCTTGCGGTTCGCGATCAACAACCTGTTCGATGAGGATCCGCCGCTGGCCGACGAAACCTTTGGTTTCTTCAGCGAGCTGCACAGCCCACGCGGGCGACAGTTCGCGGTGCAAGTGCGCAAGACGTTCTGATCGGAACGTCCATGGCGATGTCGACGCGATATTTGTTGGTCGCAATGGCGGTGATGCTGGGGGTGGGCGCGCAGGCGCAGCCCCCGGCACCTGTTGCCAGCGCGATTGTCCCCGCCAGCGAATGCCGCACCGCATCAGCGATGATCGCGTTCGATTTTGACGGCGCGTCAGCTTCCGCCTGCGCAATTTTGGGTGAGCGCGAATTTGCGGTGCTGGTGTCACCCGAACACGCACCGCCGATCAACCCCAGCCCGTGGTACGCGTTCCGCTATGAAAGCGCAGGCGATGCGCCGGTTTCGATCACCTTGCGCTACCTCGGCAGGAAACACCGTTACGCGCCGAAATGGAACGGCGGTGGTGGCTGGCGCGAATTAGTGGCCGATGTCGCCGATGACGGCGCGGCGGCAAGCCTGAATGTGCCGGGCGGTGCGGGCGTGGTTGCAGCACAGGAAGTAATCGGGCCGGACGATCATGCAGCCGTTCTGCGGCTCTGGAGCGCGGAGGCGGGCGCACCGATACTGAACCTGGGCCAATCGCACGATGGCCGTCCGGTCGAGGCTTTGCGGTTGGGCCGCGCCGATGCACCAAAGCTGGTGGTGCTGCTTGGCCGTCAGCATCCGCCCGAAGTGACCGGGGCGATTGCGATGCAGGCGTTCGTCGATGAACTGGTGGGTATCGCCGGGCGCGATCCGGGGCTGGGCGCAGACACGCAGTTCCTGATCGTGCCGCTGATCAACCCAGATGGCGCCGCGCGCGGCCACTGGCGCGCCAATCGCGGCAGCACTGATCTCAACCGCGACTGGGGTGATTTCGCCCAGCCGGAAACCCGCGCGGTGAAAGCATGGCTGGATGCGTTACCGGCTCACGTCAGGCCAGTGCTGATGATCGATTTCCATTCGACCACCCGCAATCTGTTCTACGTGCAAGGCGATGAGGCAAACGCGGCGCAGCAGCGGTTCTTGGCGGCATGGCTTGCGGGGCGGGAGGAAGATTTTGCGGGCTACCCCTTCACGATCGAACCGCGCAACGCCAACCCCGGCAGCGGCACCGCCAAGAACTGGTTTTATGCCACCTATGACATTCCCGCTTACACTTACGAGGTTGCCGACACCGCCGATCGGTCAGCCGCACGACGGGCGGCTGGCGACTTGGCCGCCAGCCTGATCACGGCGCTTGAGGAACTGGGGCGTTAGAGCTGCCTTAGAGCGCTTTCCGGCCAATCAGGGTGACCCAAAATGGCCGGAAAGCGCTCTAGCCTCAGAATTTCATCGCCAGCCCGAACTGGAACTGGCGCGGGGGGCCGGCATTGCGTTGAATAAACGGCGCGCCGCCGCCGAATTGCACCTGGTTGGAGGTGGTCGCCGCATTGGCAAAACCGCTTTCATTGTTGGTGTTCAGCAGGTTGAACACATCCGCGCTCACCTCGATCCGTCGGTTCAGCACCGGCAGCGCATAACGCAGGCCCAGATCGACCGTCGCTGACCACGGCAGGCGTTCGCTGTTGCGGCTGGCGCCGGGGAAACGGTCGGAATTGCCGACGAAGTTCTCGCCAAAGCTCGCCCCGTCGCCGTTGAGATCCTGCGTGCCGAAGATCAGCGCATCGGGCACCAGATTGACCGGTTGGCCAGACTGGAACAGCCCCGCCAACGTCACCGTCAACCCGTCAACCGGATACACATATCCCACCGCCGAAATGACATGGCGGCGATCATTGGCTGATGGCCCCCATTCGGTACTGAAATCATTGGCATTGGGGCTGCGAAAATTGATGTCATCGGTATCGTTGCGCAGCCGCGACAGCGTGTAGTTGATCTGAAAGCCATAATCATCATCGCCGCGCGCCTTGTTCGCCTGCAGGATCAGCGCGAGATATTCGGCCTTGCCTTCGGTTTCGGAGGTGGTGATCTGGCGCGCGCCGCCGGGCAACAGGCCGACCGGGCGCGATGCATCGGCATCAGCTTGCGAACGCACCAGCCCAAGGCTTTGGGCGAGCGCGAAGCGGGCGGCATTATCCGACTGGCTGCGCAGCAGCGCAATGTTCGCTTCGGTCAGGTTGGCAAGGTTGGGGGTGAAGGATGCAGGCGCATTCAGATCGCGCAGCCGCACCAGATTGTGCGATCGGCTATACAGCCCATCAATCGACAGCGTCAGATTATCGGCGGCCTGATACTGGTAACCGCCGCTCAATTGCAGGCTCCACGGATTGTCAAAGCCATCGGGATTGAGCACCCGCGCCTCATTGATGATCGCGGTGTCGCGCAATTCCTGCACTTCGGCCGGGGTGGGGCATTCGGACACGGTCGCACAGGGCGGCGATACAGTGAGGTTGCCGTCAAAGGTAATCTCACCCAGATCGGCCCCGGCAGAGATCACGCCTGCCGCTTGCAATTGGCTGAGCTGGGTCAGGAACCCGGCTGATGTGGTGTTGCGTTGCAGAGCGTCGGAAATAACCGCGTAGGAAAGCTTGCCGGTGAAAATCCCCGCACCAAACCGCACCGATGATCGCGCATCGGGCTGCCAGTTGAGCGCAAAGCGCGGGGCGATATTGTCATAATCGCCGCCCCCGCCGCCGCGCGCGGTCAGGGTGTCGTAATCCCACCGCAGGCCCAGCGTCGCCGTGACATTGGGGGTGAGCTGCCATTGGTCTTCGAGGTAAAAGGCGATCAGGCTTTGGCTGGTGCCGAAACTTTGCGGGCGCAGTTCGACCGCGAAATTGGCAACCACCGGGTTGAGCGCGAGCACATCCTGTGCGGTCAGCCCCAGCCCGCGCGCGGTCAGGCTGGCGAGTTGATCGGCGGTTAGATCGACGGTGAAATTGCCATCGGGATTGCCGCCGCCCAGCAGTGAAAAATCGGAATGGATCACGTCCGCCCCGATGCTCAGCCGGTGCGCCCCGAAATCGCGTTGCAGTTTATGGGTGGTCTGCCAAGTTTCCTCCAGATCATCGAACACAAAGCCCGGATGGCCAACCACGCCCGCCACCAGCCCCGATGGATCGCGCAGCGTCACCTGCGGCCCCGGCGCGCCGATGGGCTCACCGAAATCCCAGCGAAAGCGGCTATATTGCAGCGCCCCGTCATAGCTCCATTCCAGCCCGGAATAGCTGGCGGTGGCGGCCAGCAAGGTCGAAAACCGATCCTGCTTTGACCCAGCCGAGGGGAAGGTGGCATTGCCGCCGCCCAGTCCGCCGCCGGGCCGATCAATCGTCACCCGCCCGATATTGGCGCGAAAACCCAGCGTCCAATTCTCGGTCAGCCGGTGGTCGAGCCGCAGCGAGCCGAGGTGAAATTCATTATTGCCGGTGACCGTATCGACAATCCCCAGCGCGGGGGCATCAACCACCTGGGTGTTGCGATCACGGGTAAATTCGTAATTGGCGTAAAAGAACGTGCGGTCGCGTTGCAGCGGCCCGCCGACGGCGAACCCGGTCTGATAGCGTTCAAAGCTTTCGCCCACGGCATTGCCCGAAAGGTCGCGGCGCGGGAACGGGGATCGCGAATCGAGCGGACGGCCGGGGCGCACCAGCGCATAGACTTCGCCAGTATAATCGTTGCTGCCCGAAGGCGTGGTGTAATTGACAATCCCGTTGGCGGTGCGTCCGAAGGCGGCGGAATAGCTGTTGGCCAACACGGTCACTTCGCGGGTAAAACCCAGTGGCACGGGAAACTTGATCCCGCCGAGGAAATTCTCGTTATTGTCCATCCCGTCGATCAGGTAATTGGTGTCCAGCCCGTTCGATCCGTTGATCGAAATCGACGGCGCTTCGTTAAAGAACCCGGTTGATGGCACCACGCCCGGCAGGCGGATCAGTGCGCCGATCACGTCGCGCCCTTCGATCGGCAAGGCCACCAGCTGTTCGCGCCCCAGCGAAGCGGAGATTTCGGCGTTGGAGGTGTTGAGCCCGGTGATCGCGCGCGATGCGGTAACGGTGATGCCTGCGCTGCCGACATCCGCCAGTTGCAGGATCACGCTGCGCGAGAAATTGGCCCGCAATTCCACCGGGCGGGCGGCGATGGCTTCATACTTGGCCGAACCGGGAACCGAGACGAGGTATTCGCCTGCCGTGGTCAATCCGTCGACCCGCGCCTGCCCGCGTGCGTCGGTGCGAACTGTGCGGGCAAGGCCGATGGCGGCGTTTTCGATGACAACCTCGGTATCGGCGACCGGCGCACCGTTCGCATCGACCACCGCAATTTCGATGCCTGCCTGCTGGGCAGATGCGGGCGGGGCAAGCACAAGCGAAGCCGCGCCAAGCGCCGCAGCCCCGACGCTTGCGCGCAGAATATTCAAGATCATCAATGTCCTCGTATTGTTTTACCGCGCGGCACAGGCGGGTAGCGCGTCTCCGCCATCGTTCGTCTGTCTTGGGCAGGAGGTTACATGGCGTGGCCGTTGCGCATTGGCAATGTTGATTGGACGGGAGGCGCCCCCCTCCCTGTCGCTCCGGCAGGTTGCCATTGCACCAGTGCGGCAATAGTGGCATGTTTTACCGCAGGATTGGTGTCCAGCTGCGGTTGGTCGATTTACCTGTAACCAATCCACGCATGCATCCGAACAAGTGCATGTGAGCCCTCGAGGCTCATGCTGGTATGGGAAAGGAACCCCAACATGAAATCGACATTTGGTATGGCAGCTGCCTCGATGGCATCGCTCGCAGTAGCTTCGCTGATCACCGCTTCACCCGCCGTTGCCCAGGAAATGGGCGCCAAGGAAAAATGCTATGGCGTCGCGCTTAAGGGCAAGAATGATTGCGCTGCGGGCCCGGGCACCAGCTGTGCTGGCACCTCGACCGTTGACTATCAGGGCAATGCCTGGAAGCTGGTTGACAAGGGTGAATGCGAAAAAATGGGTGGCTCGCTCGCTGCCAAAAAGGGTAATACCAAGCCCGTGCCCAAACAGGGCTGATCTCGTTAGAAGGAAACACGAATGAATATTGCATTGGAAACCCGTGGCCTGATGGCCGTGATGGCATCGTCCGCACTGCTCGCAGCCTGTGGCTCGGGCGGCTCTGCGCCCGCCGCTGAAGGCGACGCCGCAGCCGAAGGCACCAAAACTGCAGCTGCGGCTCAGGAAAAGTGCTTTGGCGTGGCGCTCAAGGGCGAAAACAACTGCGCTGCCGGGCCGGGCACGAGCTGTGCTGGCACCTCGACGGTCGACTATCAGGGCAATGCCTGGAAGCTGGTTGACGCCGGGACCTGCGAAACCATGGGCGGATCGCTGGTGGAAAAGGCCGGTAACGAAGCTCCGGTTCCCCAGCAGGGCTAACGCCCTCGGGTTGCCGCAATGCTGGCCGATATCACCCCACCCAGTCCGCTCCCCCCAGGTACCGGGGTGGGGCTCAAGCCGCAGCATTACTCGCAAGCGCTTGATCTGGTATCGGCCAGTACTCCTTCCGCTGACAGCATCCTCAGCTGGTTTGAGGTGCATCCGCAGAATTACTTCAGTGCAGGCGGTCCGCCACATCGCTGGTTGACCGCCTTTGCCGAACGCGTTCCGCTCAGCTTTCACTCGGTCGGCCTGTCGCTGGGCAGCCGCGACGGGGTGGATTGTGATGAGCTGGAGCAGCTCGCCGCGTTGTGCAATCGCTATGCGCCGGCGATGGTGTCCGATCACCTCAGCTGGAGCGGCAGCGCCAGCAATCGCTATCCCGATCTGTTGCCGGTGCCTTACACCAAAGAGGCGCTCGATCACTTCGCGGCGCAGGTCGCCCGGGTGCAGGATCGATTGGGCCGCACCATGCTGATCGAAAACCCCTCGCGCTATCTCGCCTTTGCCCGGGATGACATGAGCGAGGCTGATTTCCTGCACGCGCTGTGTGCCCGGACAGGCTGCGGCATCCTGTTTGATATCAATAACATCGAAGTGTCAGCCACCAATCTCGGACTTGATGCCGATGCGATGATCGATGCGATCGATCCCACGTTGGTCGGCGAAGTGCACCTGGCGGGCCACGCCCGTGAAGATCATGCGCACGGCACGCTGCTGATCGATGACCATGGTTCGCAGGTGACTGATGAGACCTGGCGTCTGTTCGAACGGTTCGCACTGCGCGCAGGCGCGCGTCCGGTGCTGATCGAATGGGACACGGATGTGCCCGAATTTGATACCCTGCTGGCCGAAGCCGCGATTGCCGCTGCGATCACCCGGCGGGCAACGCGCAACCGCCAATCGGTGCGGGGTCAGCTCCATGCACTGGCTTGACAGCGGCCAGAGCGCGATGATGGCGGCGCTCGATCACGGCCCGGCGCATCTGCCCGCAGAACTGTTTGCCGGGTCGCCCGACCGGGTGCTGGCGGGCATGAAGGTTCATGCCAACACCATTTCCCATGCCCGGCTGGTGGCGCTGGAAGAGACATTTCCGCGCACCCGCGAACATATCGGGCATGATCGGTTTAACGAACACTCCCGGTTGTTCCTCCTTCAGCCGGGAGTGACCGCGCAGCCGCTTACGCAGATTGGCGCGGGGTTTGAACAGTTTCTGATCGATCAAGGCGAAGCCGCAGGCACCGCCGATCTGGCCCGGTTTGAATGGCGGTGGCTTACCGCCTATCACGCCGCCGAGGCAGAGCCGCTCGCGCTTGACGTGCTGACCAGCTTTGCGCCCGATGAATTGCTCGAACACACAATCGTGCGTCATCCGGCTGCCATTGTCAGCCGGTTTGATCCGCTGGTGCACCAGGTGATCGGCGCGGAGGTTGCCGGGCTCGACGCGGCGGAGGCGATCATCATCGCCCGCCCGCAAGCCCAGGTTCTGGTTTCCCCGGCGAGCGCGCTGATGGCGCAATTGCTGGCCGCGGCAAAAAATCCCGTCACCATCGGTAACCTTCTGATGCAGACGGGCGAAAGCATGGATAACAACGAGGCTGCTGTGGCTGCAATCATGCAGGCGCTGGTGGCGCTCATCAATGCAGGTGCCATCGCCCGATTGTGATGGTATCTGTTCGATAATTTAAGGGGACCGACATGAAAGCCATTTTTTCTGCCTATGATCGCGCCGTCGCATTTGTCAGTGGCACCATGGTGGAAGGCCTGATGCTGCTGTTCACCCGCATCGTGCTGGCGGGCATTTTCTGGCGTTCGGCCCGCACCAAGGTTGAAGAAGGCAGCTGGCTGACGATCAGTGATAGCACCTATTACCTTTTCGCCAATGATTATTCGGGTGTTCCGCTGCCCAGCGAATTTGCCGCTGTGCTGGCGACGGTTTCCGAACACGTCTTCCCGATCCTGTTGGTGCTGGGCCTGTTCACGCGCTTTTCTGCCTTGGCGCTGCTGGGGATGACGATGGTGATCCAGATCTTCGTCTATCCGGAACAATGGTGGGCGGTGCACTCGCTTTGGGCCGCGCTGGCGCTGATTCTGGTAGTGCGCGGCGGCGGGATGATCAGCCTTGATGCGGGCTTGCTCAAGGCTCGTCCCGCATGAGAGCTGACGAAACCTCGCTGGCACGCCTGATGGCGATGTCGCAAAAAGGCGATCGGCACGCCTATGCGACGCTGCTGACGGAATGCCAGCGTTGGCTACAGAGGTATTACAGTCGCCGCATTGCTCCGGCGCAGCTTGATGATCTGGTGCAGGAAACGCTGATGGCGCTGCACAACAAGCTGGCCACGTGGGATTCCTCGCGTCCGTTCCTGCCGTGGCTGGCAGCGATTGCGCGCTATCGCTGGGTTGACCACCTGCGCCGCCTGTATCGCGCGGATGAATGTGAATTGGATACGGATTTTGCCGGTCATGATGATGAGCCTGCAATTTCAGCGCGGATCAGCATTGATCGGTTGCTGGGCATTCTGCCCGATGCTCAGGCTCGCGCTATCGAATTGGTAAAGATCGAAGGATTAAGCATTGCCGAGGCATCACAAGCCACCGGACAAAGCGAATCGCTCATTAAAGTAAACATCCATCGCGGCCTGAAGAAGTTGGCCCATATGGTCGAGAAAGCCTGACAAATGACACATAACTCCGATGTCCTGATTGCAAATCTGGTCGGCAATCTTGAGCCGGTAAGGCCGCTGCGCTTTGCCCACGGGTTTGGTCTGGCGCTGGCGGCTGCGGCGGTATCGACGGTGCTGTTGATCAGCCTGTACGGAATGCGGGCTGATCTTCAGGTTGGGCACGTCAACCCGCTGCACCTGATCACTTCGGGGCTGTTCCTTGGGCTGGCGATTGCCGCCAGCGTCACGGTGATCGTGATGAGCCGTCCTTGCGTCGGTACGGATCACAGCGGCTGGACATGGGCAGCGGCGATGGCTGCGCTGTTGCCGGCGGCCGGGCTGATCGTCGGGCTGGCAGGCGGCGGCGAATTGCTGTCGCAGGACAGCATTCGTCACGGGATGGCGTGCTTCATGATCGGCGGGGCTGGCTCGCTGCTGGTGTTCGCGATGCTGGTGTGGTGGCTGCGCA
>JAHJSJ010000326.1 GCA_018830415.1 Alphaproteobacteria bacterium
AGCCGCGCGGCACTCTCCGAAGCGCGCGCTAGCGGCAAGCCGGTGTTCGTGTGGTTCACCGCCGATTGGTGCGTCACCTGCAAGGTCAATGAAAGCGTCGCGATCGAACGCGAAGCGGTGCGCGATGCCTTTGCCGCAGCGGGTGTGGTGACGATGGTGGGCGATTGGACAGTGCGCGACGAAGCGATTACCGCTTTCCTGACCGAGCAGGGCGTTGCAGGCGTGCCGCTTTACCTATGGTATGCACCGGGTGCCTCAGCGCCGCAGCAATTGCCGCAGGTGTTTACGCAGGATCTGCTGATTGATCTGGCTGACCAATCCCCCGGCAAGCCTCCACCAGTGCCATCGGCAGCGGGCTTGGATTAAGCCGCACCAGCCCTGCTCCGGGCACAGTGGCGGTGGCTTCACGCGGGCCTTTGAAAGCGTCCCATCCGGGCGCGCTTGCGGGCACATCGCCTTGCCACATCAGCCTGTCCCCGCGCGGTGTCGCATCGACGGGGAAGCGCCCGATCCGGCCATTGCCGATCAGTGCCAGCAATGCCCCTGCGCCGCTATCAGCCGGGGCATGGCGGGTGATCCTAAGCGTGGCAGCGGGCGTTTCGGCTCCGATGCATTCGATCGCCAGCAGCACCGGCTCACCGGGCGCGCCGTAAACCAGCCGCAACGGGTTCGCGCTCTGCGCCCATACCGCATCGGTGCTATCGGGCGAGGGCAGCGGGGTGGATGGCCCGCCCGCCGCAGGCAGGATTGCGGCGCGCGCCACCGCCGCATCGGTCGGCGGCGGCTTGCACGCGGGCAATGCCAGCGCAGCCAGCGCGGCGGTCAGGGCGAGCGGTTTCACCCCCATCACCGTGCCCGGATAAAGGCGCGGATGTCGGCGGACAGCTTCGCCCGGTCCTCGTCGCGGATATACATCATGTGGCCCGCGTCGTAATATTTCCACGTGATCCGGTCTTGCGGGATGCCGGTGCGTTTCAACGAATATTCCGCGCCAAAAAACGGCGTGGCGAAATCGTAATACCCTTGCGCGTTGAACAGGCGCAGCTGCGAATTCTGCCGCATCGCCCGCCCGATCAGCGGGGCGATGTTCAGATAGGCCTCGCGCCCCTGACCGCCAAGGCTCCAATCCCACTGCCGTCCGGCCTCACGCCCGATCGACTGGTATTCGCGGGTGGTCTGATAGCCGAGCTGTTCACGCGCCCAGACATTGATCGCGGCGGTGTAGCCAGCATCGATGCCGTAAAAGCTGGGGTCATTATCGGGCGTTTCCCCGGCATTGTCGTAATCGCGCCCGGTATAGCGCGCATCCAGCCGCCCGATGGTCTGGCCGCGATCACGCAGCAGCTCCTTGTAGAACCGCTGATCGGTGACGCGCAGGTTCGCCTGTTCAAGGTAGGTTTCGGAAAGGCCGGTCAGCCGGGCGAGTTCGCGGCGCACTGCGGCACGTTCCTCCGCTGGCAGATCCTGCCCTTTCAGCAGCGCGCTGGCGAACGGCCCGATGGCGAACTGGCGCGCTTCTTCGGCGATGGCTTCAACCGAGGGTGCCTGAACCTTGCCGTGGAACCACGCTGCCGCCGCCATGTTGGGCAGGGTGACGACATAGGCCATTTCGTTGCCCGGTGTCGGTTCACGCCCGGCGAAATCGAGGATGGTCGAGATCAGGATCAGCCCGTTGAAGCCGACATCGTTGAAGGTGCCGCCTTCCAGTTCATCCACCACCATCGCGGTGCGGCTGGTGCCATAACTTTCCCCGCCGAGATATTTGGGGCTGTTCCAGCGGCCATTATCGTTCAGCCAGCGGCGGATCACCTGCGCCACCGCGCGGCCATCCTGTCTGAGGCCGTAATATTTCTTGGGATCGGTGCCTTGTGTAAGGTGGCTGAACCCGGTGCCCGGCGGGTCGATGAACACGAGGTCAGCCACGTCGAGCAGGCTGTCCGGGTTGTCGAGCAGCGGATAAGGCGGCGCACCATCATCGCGCGCGTCCGAAGGGATCGCCACCCGCTTCGGCCCGAACGCGCCCATCTGGAGCCACACCGAACCCGAACCCGGCCCGCCGTTATAGATGAAGAACACCGGGCGCGCGGGGTCGGCGGGGGTCTTGATGTAGGAGGTGGTGACGATGACGGCTTCCGCCTTGCCGTCTTCGCTGGTCAGG
>JAHJSJ010000327.1 GCA_018830415.1 Alphaproteobacteria bacterium
CTGCCGCAGGATGATTGCCAGCGACATGGTGATGCCTGCTGCCACCAGTGGCCACCATGGATCACCGGCAACCGAACGGCCGGGCGCAGCGAGGTCGGAGACGACAGCGGCAAGTTCTCCCAGCATAATCGGCGTTGTCGCCTCTGCGGCGATGATGGCCAGCAAAAGGCCCAGAATCCAGGCGACGACTTTGCGCTCGGCAAGCCAATAGCGCGCAAAGGTGCCGATGGTGTCCTGCAAGGTCAGCTTGCTCGCACGCCGGGCGCCGACGGAGGTAGCGGGCTTGCCGGTCATGCCGAGCGATCCGTTCGCGGCGCAACGTTCGGAAGATCGTCCGGCTGTAAAGGAGGAAGCGCCGCGCTTGCCGGCACAGGCAGGCTCAGGCCGCAGGAAGAAAGCGGCATCCGGTCCTGCATTCCGGCCCGTGCAACATGTGCTTGCCTGTCGCCGCAATCCGGCAGCCTTGCCCGGTTTTGCGCGCGGGCACCGATAGCGCCCAGGGTGGGGGTCTGCGCGATGCAGATGATGCGCCGGGCAGACCGCAGATTGGGCAGCAAGCTGTTCTGCGGATATTTGCAATTCGCACGTGCGAAGCGTTTCAATGTCACCCGACGCGCTCACCTGCAACCCAAACCGACCGGACGATCGGCAGCCCTGATGCGATGTTTACCCGCAGGATGTCGGCGCGCAGGCCAGAGGCTAGCTGGCCGCGGTCGTTCAGCCCGGCAGCCTGGGCAGGAGCGTGGGTTACGGTTGCCACGGCTTGCGGCAACAGCCATCCGTGCGCGTCATCGACCAGGCGGAAAGCGCATTCGACAAGGCTGCGCGGGACATAGTCGGATGCAAAGCCATCGAGCAGCCCTTCGCTCGCCAGTTCGGCAGCGCTGACATTTCCGGAATAGGAACCGCCGCGAATAAGATTGGGGCCGCCCATGATGGTGATCATGCCCAATCGCCTGGCTTCGGCAGCCGCTTCCAGTGTGACGGGAAATTCGGCAATGACCGCACCGGCGGCGTGGGCTGCGGCCACATGTTCTGCAGTCTCATCATCATGCGCTGCCAGGACAAGGCCCAGTTGAGCGGCCATTTCCCCCAGAAGCGAACGGTTGCTATCGACATTGTTGGCCTGATCGGTCCGACGCTCGTCCAACCGGGCCGCAACTTCGGTCTCGGACATCTGGCCACGCCAGTTTCGATCAAGAAAGTAGTCAAGGTTCTTGTATTGCCGCTGGCCCGGCGTGTGATCCATGAGGGACGCGAGGCCTGCCGTTGGCTCCGGCAGGAACTCGTCCAGCAATTCAGGCAATGATGGGGAAGGCAGTTCACAACGCCAGTGTATCCGATGATCGGCGCGCAGCGCGCCCGCATCGCGCGCAGTATTGAGGCCAGCGACAAGCCGCCGAAGATTGTCGACAGCGCGGACAGTTCCATTCGACCAGGCACCAAGGGAAAGGCTATCAAAAACCGTGGTGACCCCGTTGGCGATGCAAACGCCATCATGCGCGATGCTTGCTGATGCCGGGTTCCAATCGATATTAGGCCGTGGAAAGTAATGGCGCTCCAGATTGTCGGTATGTATATCGACAATTCCAGGAATTAAGTAATCACCCTCCATATCAATCGCTGCCTGGCGAGTAATTCCTTCATGAATGTCGATAATCACCCCATCTTGCATGGTTACGGTGCCGAGGACAATATCGTTCGCTGTCACGATACGGGCGTTTGACAAAGCTGTTATCAAGATCGGGACTCCTGTTTTTGTGGGGGGCGATTGGTGAATCTGGAGGCCTCTATGACCAACTCAATCCTGTCTGCGGGCACGCGCGTTTCGCCAAACTCGATCATCGTTCCGCCGACATCGTGATTGATCGCCCTTGTGATGAGCAAAGGCACGTGACCGGGCATGCGCAGCAACTCGGCCTCATCTTTGCTCGGCAGGCGGGAAATGATATGCGTACGGTATCGAATGTAGTCGCTGATTCCGCACTGGCGGAGCGCCTCTGTGATGGACCCAGCTTCCTTGTAGGCAGCGATGAAGCCGGGCAGCCGTTCGTCAAGAAAGTAGTGCTGAGAGATGGCGTGCGGCTCATCGTCAATTCGCGAAAGCCTCTCAACAAGAATGCCCGGGGTAGTAATCTTGACCCCAAAGGCACGCGCAACGTGCGGCGGCATAATGGCTTGCTCGAGTCGACTGGTCTCAAGTTGATATTCAATGCCCGCTTCGTCCGCATGAGTTGCAAACCGGGTTCGAAGTCCGATGGGGAAGGCCACTGCACTCCTTCGGACAAACGTTCCGCGCCCCTGATGGCTTTCAATAATTCCTTTATTGATCAATTTGTTAAGAGCAAGGCGCACCATGTGCCGCGTGACATAATACTTCCGCACCAGCATATGCTCGCTAGGCAGTTTGTCGCCTGGCGCTAGCACGCGCTCGCGTATGTCACGTTCGATGTCCTCAGCTATCGCCCGCCACATTTCGCGCCTCCTTTCTGGCTGCCCGCTATACACCCAAAATACTACAGCACAGTTACGGATTTCAACAAGTTTTACTTGAGTAATATAAATGTAATCAATTTTTTACTTGATCAACATCACTCATGTATATAGCTTGTATGCAAATGACCAACTAGATTGGCATCGTCAGGAGGTATTGTGGAAAGCCAGGATAACGAAGCTGCGAATGCAGGGCCGCAACACAAATTGCGACAACGCACTCATGCGCTAATTGCGAGATCCTCCTTCAAATCCGTGCGTGCCGCGTTTGACCGTTTCGAAGGGGTGCCAAAGGTTGAGCGACTGCGTCCCACAGAGGTGGGTCTGGTGATGGTGCAGGGCCGGGTCGGCGGAACCGGCGGAAGATTCAACCTTGGTGAGTTGCCGGTTGCGCGCGCCGCCGTGCGGCTCCCTGACGGCACCCTTGGGGTGGGCTATGTTGCTGGCCGGGACTGCGATCATGCGGAGCTTGCCGCCTTGGCTGATGCAATGATCCAGCATGAGTCGTGGAAGGCTGATCTGGAAAGCGTGGTCCTGACACCGTTGGAAGCAGAACTGGCTGCAGCCAGGGCAGGCAAGGGGCGCAAGGCCGCGGCGACAAAAGTCGACTTCTTTACCATGGTGCGAACGCGGGGTGAAAAATGAACGAAGTGCTCGCTCCCGACGGACTCTCGCCCGGTTTCACGAATCCCGTGTTCGAGTCCCAGCACACGTTCCGACGCGTGCTCGACGCAATGTCGCGCCCCGGGCTTCTGATCAATCTTGATGCAGATCTCTCCGCTCCGGCCGATGGTATCGATGCCGCCGCCGCGATCGCGCTTGCACTGCTCGATTTCGAAACGCCGATCTACCTGTCGCCGGTTCCGGAATGGGCCGGACTGGCGCAGTGGCTGCGCTTTCACTGCGGATGTCCGATTGTGGAAAATCCTGGCGACGCTGCCTTTGCTCTGGTGCGGGTGGATGCAATGCCCGCGCTCGACCAGTTCAATTCGGGCGATCCGAAATATCCTGATCGCTCGGCAACCTTGATAATCGTTTGTCCCTCGCTGGAGGGTGGCGACAGTCTCCGCCTTGCAGGGCCGGGTATCGCCGATTTTCGGGTGATCGCGCCGACGGGGTTTGATCCTGCCTTCTGGGACGATGTCCGGCAGGATCGGAGCAAGTTCCAGCTCGGGATCGATCTTATCCTGACTTCCGACAATCACATCGTCGCACTTCCGCGATCTACGCGCATCGCTCTGGAGGATTGAAATGGCCTATGTTTCTGTAAAGGGTGGCGAGCGAGCCATCAGCAATGCGCATCAGTGGCTCGACGAAATGCGCCGCGGCGATACGTCTGTTCCCGAACTGGAAGTGGAGCAAATTCGCGAGCAGCTTTCGCTAGCTGTCGACCGCGTGATGATGGAAGGCAGCTGCTACGATCCGGACCTGGCGGCATTGGCCATCAAGCAGGCGCGCGGCGACGTGACCGAGGCGATTTTCCTCGTTCGGGCCTATCGCACAACGTTGCAGCGTTTTGGCGTGACCGAGCCGCTGGAAACTTCCCGGATGGCCGTGCAACGCCGCGTCTCGGCTGCGTTCAAGGACATTCCCGGCGGGCAGATTCTCGGGCCGACGTTTGACTACACCCATCGCCTGCTCAATTTCGACCTGTACGATACCGGACCTGCTGCCATGGCGCCAAAGGCGGTCGATCCAGTGGCGGAGACTGTTCCGACCATAGCGTCGGTCCTCGCTCATGAATCTCTCCTCGAAGAGCCGCCTGCCGACGCGCCTGATGCGGATGCTCCCTATGATCTTACGCGTCAGCCGATGGCTTTTCCGGCGGGCCGGGATCAACGGCTTCAGGCATTGGCCCGCGGCGACGAAGGGTTTCTGCTCAGTCTGGCCTATGCCTCGCAACGCGGCTGGGGCAATACCCATCCGCTTTGCGGCGAAATCCGCATGGGCGCGATCGCGGTGGAATTCACTCCCGAAGAGCTCGGATTTCCGATCGAGATCGGCGAGATAGTCGTGACCGAATGTCAGATGATCTCGAATTTCGAAGGGTCGGCAGACAGGCCGCCGCAATTCACATTCGGCTATGGCCTGACCTTTGGTCACAATGAGCGCAAGACGATGAGCATGGCGATCGTTGATCGCGCCCTTCGTCACAAGGAGATTGGCGAAACCCCGGCCCATGCGGTGCAGGACGAAGAGTTTGTGTTGTACCATAGTGACAATGTCGAAGCTTCGGGATTCGTGCAGCATCTGAAGCTTCCGCACTATGTCGATTTTCAGGCTGAACTCCAGTTCGTCCGGCGCCTGTGCAAGGAATGGCACGAGGCTCGGGAAGGTGGCGAGGACTCGACCACCAATGACCCTCTGATTGCGGAGGCAGCGGAATGAACGCCGTAACCAACCGCAAGTTGAATGGTGCCTACAACCACGCCTATCTCGATGAGCAGACCAAACGCATGATCCGTCGTGCCATCCTGAAGGCGGTGGCCATTCCTGGTTATCAGGTACCATTCGGTTCACGCGAAATGCCGGTCCCCTATGGTTGGGGCACTGGTGGCATACAGATCACCGCGTCGATCATTGGCCAGGACGACGTGTACAAATGCATCGATCAGGGCGCAGATGACACGACCAATGCCGTCTCGATCCGGCGTTTCTTTGCGAAAGTCGCCGATGTTGCGACGACAGAAACCACCGAAAAGGCGACCATTATCCAGACCCGCCACCGCGTTCCTGAAGCGCCGCTCAAGGAAGGCCAGATCATGGTCTATCAGGTGCCCCAGCCGGAGCCGCTGAGGGGTCTGGAGCCGCGCGAGACGGAAACCCGCGCGATGCATGCCTACGAGGAATACGGGCTGCAATATCTGTCGCTCTATGAGAGTGTCTCTGCATTCGGCCGGATTGCGGGCGGCGCGGGCTATCCTGTGCTGGTGGATGAGCGGTATCTGATGTCGCCGTCGCCAATCCCGAAATTCGATAATCCGAAGCTGCATCAGAGCGAGGCTCTGCATCTGTTCGGCGCCGGGCGCGAAAAGCGGATATACGCCGTTCCGCCACACACTGACGTGCGCAGTCTCGATTTCGAGGACTATCCGTTCGAAGTGCAGCATTTCGACGAAGTGTGTGCGCTGTGCGGTTGTTCTGAAAGTTACAAGGATGAAGTCATCCTTGATGACGAGGGCAACAGAATGTTCGTCTGCTCGGACAGTTCCTATTGCACTGACCGCAGAAATGCTGGTCACGCCGGTCCGCTGGCAGGGCACGTTCTGGGGCAGGATGATCCCGATCCCGCAAGCCTGGAGGATGCACAATGACAGCAACTGCACAAATTGAACCACAGGTCTTTGCGGAGCAAAGCGACGGTGCGCTGTTGTCAGTACGCAATCTGAACAAGCGCTTTGGTCATGTTCATGCCTGCAAGGACGTTGGCTTCGATCTGCGCCGCGGGGAAATTCTCGGCATCGTCGGGGAAAGCGGATCGGGCAAGACCACACTGCTGCGCTGTATGGCGGGGCAGGTCGAGCCGGATTCCGGCGAGGTTCTGTTCAATAGCAGGCGCTATGGTCAAAAGGACATTTTTGCCCTTTCCGAACAGGATCGTC
>JAHJSJ010000328.1 GCA_018830415.1 Alphaproteobacteria bacterium
ACCGCTTCGGCCATGCCGGTGGGCCAGGGTTGGGGAGGGATCGTGACCATGCCCTTGCATATGAGCGCCTTTTGTTTGCGCCTCAAGCGCCGGCGCGCGCATCCGCGCGCTTGGCTATCCTCGCTCATACGACCTGAAGGTCGCATCGCTGCGGGCGGGCAGTCGCCCTTGCGGTTGCTGCGCAACCGATTAGGACTACGTCGCATGGAAGAGCGCAGAGCCCCTCGCGCTCAAGCAGCGAAGCGGTAGCGCAACAAAGATGTCTGATTACATTCTGGTGCTGGACGAAGGCACCACCTCCACCCGCGCGATGCTGTTCGCAGCCGACGGCGCACTGGTGACGAGCGCGCAGGAGCCACTGACCCAACATTATCCGCAATCGGGCTGGGTCGAACATGACCCGCGCGAAATCTGGGACAAGAGCCTTGCTTGCGCGCGGGCGGTGATCGGCAAGGCAGGCGGCGCGGCCAGTATCGCCTGCATTGGCATCACCAACCAGCGCGAAACCGTGGTGGCGTGGGACAAGGCGACGGGCGAACCGCTGACCAACGCCATTGTCTGGCAGGATCGCCGCACTGAACCGCTGTGCGCCGCCCTGCGCGATGCGGGGCACGAGGGCGAGGTGCAGCGCCGCACCGGACTACTGCTCGATCCCTATTTTTCCGGCACCAAGATGCGCTGGATGATCGATAATGTTGCGGAGGTGCGCGGCGCAGCAGAGCGTGGGACGCTGGCCTTCGGGACGGTGGAAAGCTGGTTGACTTACAAGCTCACCGGCGGCCCCAAAAAAACAGGTGCCCACGTATCGGACGCCACCAACGCCAGCCGCACGCTGTTAATGGAGCTGGAAGGCGCGCAGTTTGATGCCGGGCTGTGCGATCTCATCGGCGTGCCGCGCGCCGCGCTTCCGCAGGTGATCGATTGCGCCAGCAATGATATCGCTACCGACCCGGCGCTGTTCGGCAGCGCAATCCCGATCACCGGCTTTGCGGGCGATCAGCAGGCGGCGACCATTGGTCAGGCCTGCCTCGCGCCCGGCCAGACCAAGGCGACCTATGGCACTGGTGCGTTTGTGCTGACCTGTCAGGGCGAAGCGATCCCGCGTTCGTCCAATCGCCTGCTGGGCACGGTGCTGACGCAGCTGGGCGGCAAGCGCACCTATGCGATCGAAGGATCGGTATTTGTCGCGGGCAGTCTGGTGCAATGGCTGCGCGATTCGCTCGGCATTGTTGATGTGGCCGCAGAGACCGAGGCGCTCGCCCGGTCGATCCCCGATAGCGGCGGCGTAGTGATTGTGCCCGCGCTGTCGGGCCTTGGCGCGCCGCATTGGCGGGCTGATGCGCGCGGGGTGATTGCGGGCCTGAGTTTTTCCAGCGGCAAGGCGCATCTGGCCCGCGCGGCATTGGAGGCGATGGCGCATCAGACGCATGATCTTGCCACCGCCTTCGCTGCCGATGGCGCGGCGTGGCAGGCTTTGCGGATCGATGGCGGCATGTCAGCCAACAACTGGATGGCGCAGGATCTTGCCGATATGTTGGGGATCACGGTCGAACGGCCCGACCTTGTCGAAACCACTGCGCTGGGCGCTGCGATGCTGGCGGCGACCGGGGTGGGGCTTTATCCCGGCCTTGTTGCAGCGGCAGAGGCGATGCGCGGCGAGCTTGCCCGGTTTACCCCGCAATTGGCGGCCGGGGTGCGCGAGGAGCGGCTGAAGCGCTGGCGAAAAGCAATCGCCGCAGCATAAGCTGCCTACCCGATATTGCGCCCGAATTCGCGCCCGATCCGCTCCTGAAACGCGCGCGCGGGTGAGGCCAGTTCAAAATGCTGCCGCCATGCTTCGTCGAGCCGGGCGATGCGCTGGTGCAGTTTTTCGGTATCCGCGATCAGTTCGCGGGTTTCAGGTTCGAGCAATGCCAGCTGGCGTTCATCCGAACAGCGATCGGGCGGCAATGCGCCGTGCAGCCGCACCTGATTTTCGCTGAGCTCGCCGGAAATCAATGCGCGCTGATTCAGCAGCCACGCCAGAAGATGCATCATCCTTGTGGTGGTTTTCAGCCCTTCGGTGGACAGCGCGAGGCGTATATATGTGTCCTCGCCAATTGCCGCAGGGCGCGTGCCGCAGGCGAACACCGCGCGCACTTCATCAGCAAGCACGAGTGCTTCGGTATAAAGCGCCTCGATGATCGGGCGCGACAGACTGGTGGTTCGGGTCATGGTGTGCGCCAGATTACGCCGGGTGTGGGCGGCCCGCTACTGGGGTATGGTTACTTTCCAAGCAATTTTTGCAAACGTCCCGGCACGGAACAATTTTCACCACTTGATAACCATGCCGCCGGCAGCGGCGATCACGCAATAATGTCGGGCAGCAGCGTGTCTTCGATGATCGCGATCTGATCTCTCAGTCGCAGCTTGCGCTTCTTCAGGCGGGCAATCTGCAACTGATCGGCGGATGAACTGCCAAGCGCAGCCTCGGTCAAGGCGGCAATCGCGGCGTCAAGGTCGCGATGCTCGGTCTTGAGCAGCTCAAGATTTTTCCTGAGTTCCTGCTCAGTCATCCTTAATCCCCTTCTGCGCCGCGCCGGCCTGGTGCCTGACATTCGCGTAATCATTGGCCCCGCTACGCGTTCACGTGCGATTCGATAAGGTGCCTCGCACATTTTCCACCTTGGCGCGGCGGTGGTGGCCGAATGTCGGTTCATCTCAGCAAAGCGCGGTTGCATCGATTTGCAGTTCATCAGGGCTTTGCAAGGCAGGCTCAATATGGTTTCAATGGAACCTGCGGCCCGGCCGTGTTTGTGCCGAGTCGCCTGTTCCGGGGGCATCCCCCCGCATCAAGGAGAACGCAATATGGCATCGACCGCAGTGTCTTCCCACCTCCACGCCCTTCACAGCAAGCACGCCGGCCTCGAAGCTCGCCTGCGCGATGAAATGGCAAGGCCTGTGCCCGACACCGCGATGATCCAGGCGATCAAGAAGCAGAAATTGCGATTGAAGGAAGAAATTGCCAGCCACTGATCGCTGCGCATCAGCTAGGCGGCGGCAGACGTGATCTGCGCTTTTGCATTTACCCAACGGAGTGCCTAAGCCAATATTTCCATGACTGCTGCCGCTGCCGCCCGCCAGATCCTCACCCGCCTGACCGAAGTCATGGCATCGCGCCTTCACGCGCAGGCCAAGCTGGATCAGGTGGTCGAAATC
>JAHJSJ010000329.1 GCA_018830415.1 Alphaproteobacteria bacterium
CGAGGCCTTCTGCCTTCGCCAGCAGCGCCGCCAGCGCGTCCTCGTCCAGCCGGTTCAGCACCAGCACCTGTGCGCGCGATAGTAGCGCGGCGTTGAGCGCGAAGCTGGGATTTTCGGTGGTCGCGCCCACCAATGTCACCACCCCGCGTTCGACAAACGGCAGGAAACCATCCTGCTGCGCGCGGTTGAAGCGGTGAATCTCGTCCACGAACAACAGCGTCTTGCGCCCCACGCCTGCGAATTTCTCGGCCTCGGCAAAGGCTTTCTTCAAATCCGCCACGCCGGAGAATACCGCGCTGATTGCGGCAAAGCGCATTCCCACCGCGTCGGCCAGCAGGCGGGCGATGCTGGTCTTGCCGGTGCCGGGCGGCCCCCACAGGATCATGCTGGGCAGCCGCCCCGCCGCTACCATCCGCCCGATTGCGCCTTCGGGGCCGGTCAGATGTTCCTGCCCGACGACCTCGGCCAGCGTTGCGGGGCGCAAACGGTCGGCCAGCGGCGCATCGACGGCGGCCGCGGTCAATGATGGCTCAGGTGCGTCTTGTCCGAACAGATCAGTCATTCATCGGGCGTGATAGGCGCATGGTCGGAAAAAGAAACAGCCGACCGCTGCACCCCTTGTCAAGATAGGTCTAAGATATATCTTGGATGTATCACAACGCACGGAGGAACGGGCAATGAGTTGGAACAGACATGGTCGCGGCAATGGCTGGGACAAATTGGGCGAAGCGATCGCAATGATGGCGGCAAGCAATGCAGCGGGCAATTTCGCCGGCCCACGCATGAAGATGGGCTGGCGCTGGGATAGCGACGAGGCCGGAGACGAGGAGGATGGCCCTCGGCGCGGCCGCCGCCAACGGCGCGGGCGGATGTTTGCCACCGGCGAATTGCGGCTGGCAATGCTGGCGCTGATCGCGGAGCAGCCTTCGCACGGTTATGAACTGATCAAGCAGATCGAGGAAATGACCGGCGGCGGCTATGCCCCCAGTCCCGGTGCGGTTTATCCGACGCTGCAACTACTCGAAGATGAAGGCGCGATTGCTGAGGCTGAGGCTGAGGGCGCGAAGAAGCCCTTCGCCGCAACCGACGCGGGCCGCGCCGAACTCGACGAACGCAAGGACGAGGTCGATACGCTGATGCGGCGTCTGGGCCGCCACGCCGAGCGCGCGCACACGGTGCGATCACCCGATCTGTTCAGGGCGATGGGCAACCTTGCCAGCGTGCTGAAAAACCGCGCGGTCAGCGGCAAGCTGGACGAACGCACGATCAACGAAATCGTCGACATGATCGACGAAATGGCCAAGCGGATCGAGCGGATTTAGGGCACAGATTGCACCCGAGGTCGCAGGCGCGTATCCTTCCTCCATTCGGGTCGCACCGGATGGGGGAGGGAACGCCTGTGAACAATATCGAAAGCGCGCGCGCAAAAACGCCTTGGCATCTGTGGGTGCTGGGCATCGTCAGCCTGATTTGGTTTGCAGGCGGCGCGAATGATTACGTGATGACCAAGACTGCCAACGCTGCCTATCTCGGGATGGCTGCGGACAGTATGGGGGTGACCACCGCTGAGATTCTTCTCTATTACAACGGCTTCCCACTGTGGGCGACGGTATGCTGGGCGCTAGGCGTGTGGGGCGCGGTGGCGGGATCCTTGCTGTTGTTGCTACGAATCCGGTTCGCATTCCATGCCTTCGTGTTGTCTCTGGCAGGGTTGGCTGGATCGACCATCTACACCTTCACCTCGGACATCCCGGCAGCTTTCGTCACCACCGGGCAACTGGTGTTCACGGTGCTGATCTGGGCGTCGGTGATCGGCATGGCGGCCTATGCCAACGCGATGCGCCGCGCTGGAGTGCTTCGCTGAGGGTAATGCTGCATCAGGCCGCCGCGCTTGCCCGCGCCGCGCGGCGGGTTTCTATCACCCGGATATAGGTATCGGCGACCACCTGGTTGATCGCTTCCCAGCTGTATTCGGATGCCCGCGTTTCGCCCGCCGCGCCGTGGGCCGCGCGCAGCGCCCGGTCGGTGCAATAGGGGGCCAGCACATCGGCAAAGGCCGCTGCGTCGGCATCGGAGCTGCCCGATGGGGCCACCAGCCGTCCGGTCACACCTTCTGCCACCAGACTTGTGCTGCCGGTCGCGCCCGCAGCCACCACCGGCAACCC
>JAHJSJ010000330.1 GCA_018830415.1 Alphaproteobacteria bacterium
CAAGGCCTGCCGGATGAACTGCGCACCGCCAAGCTGGAAGATACTGCGGCGCAGAACCGAAACTACATCAGCGCAGACTGGGTCAATTCGCGCATCACCATCAGCACTGCCGCCGATCAGGTGCCGATTGCGCCGGGCAACAAGGTATCTGATGAAGTGAAGGGTGATCGCCGCATCGCGGTATTTGAAAGCCCTGCGCCGATCCTCAATTTCTTCTCGGTGCAATCGGCGCGCTATTCCGTGGCCGAGGATACGTTCGGGGACGTGCAACTCGCGATCTATCACGACCCGCGCCACGCATGGAACGTGCCCGCGATGCTGACAGCGATGAAAACATCGCTTGGCTATTTCACCGATAATTTCGGGCCTTATCAGTTCGGCTATGCGCGGATCATCGAATTTCCCGGTTATCAAAGCTTCGCGCAGGCGTTTGCGGGGACGATGCCCTATTCGGAAAGTATCGGCTTTGCCGCCGATGTGCGCGACCCGGAAACCATCGATTACGTCTCTTACGTCACTGCGCACGAGCTGGGTCACCAATACTGGGCGCATCAGGTGGTCGGCGGCGATATGCAGGGATCGACTCTGCTGTCCGAAACGCTGGCGCAATACAGCGCGCTGATGGTGATGGAAGAACTGTATGGCGCGGACAAGATCCGGCGGTTCCTGAAATATGAACTCGATCAATATCTGCGCGGGCGCAAAACCGATGTGCTGGACGAACAGCCGCTGCTTCGGGTCGAAAATCAGGGGCACATCCATTACCGCAAGGGCGCATTGGTGATGTATCTGCTCCAGCACCGGCTCGGCGAAGATGCGGTCAACCGCGCGCTGGCCCGGTTGATTACCCGCTACAAGTTCAAGGGCGCGCCCTACCCGCGCAGCCTCGATCTGATCGCGGAACTGCGCAAAGAAGCGACCACGCCCGAAGATCAGGCGCTGATCACCGATCTGTTCGAAAAGATCACGATCTATGACCTGAAAGCCAAAGAGGCAGTGACCACGCAGTTGGCCGATGGCCGCTGGAGCACCCGCATCACCATCGAAGCGGGCAAGTTTTACGCTGACGGTAAGGGCAAGGAGACGCCGGCGAAACTGGCCGAAAATATCGAAGTGGGACTGTTCACCGCACGGCCCGAAACGGGCGCTTTCGACACAGCCAATGTGCTGTCGATGAAACGCGCACCGATCCGCGCAGGGCGGCAGGTCATCGAAGTGGTAACGGCGGAGAAGCCGCTGTTCGCCGGGGTTGATCCCTACAACTTTTATATCGACCGGGATTCGGACGATAATCTGGTGCCGGTGAGTTAGCTCTCCGGCCCCTAACCTTCAGGCCCCAGCGCCGGGTCAAGATCGCGCGGGCGGGCGAAATGCACCAGCTTGGCGCAGTAGCGTTTAAGATCAGCCCAGTGGTCGATATCGCATTCGAGCACGGCGTAGGTCGCGGTGGGAAATTTCACCACCGCCTCGCGGAACAGGTCGTTTTCCTTGCCCGGCGCGACCAGTTCCAGCAGCACGTCCTGAAGTCCGGGGTTGTGCCCGCAAATCAGCAGCGCCTGCGCCTCTTCCGCGCCACTGCCAGCATGGGCCTCAATCGTCTCGGCGATGGTGTCAAAACTGGCGAGGTAGAGACGCTGGTCGAAGACTGGGGTGACGTCTGGCAGCGCCGCGTCGAGCGTCTGTTTGACCCGCACCGCCGGGCTGGCGATCAGCCTGTCCCATGTCACGCCGTGATCACGGATATGCGCACCGATCACCTGCGCGCCGCGCCGTCCGCGCGCATTCAGGCCGCGGTCGAAATCGCGCTGGCTGGTGTCGTCCCAATCCGACTTGGCATGGCGCAGGAGGCCGAGAATCTTCATGGCAGCAAGGCTCCTCGCACGGGGACGGCGTCGATGCCTCCAACACCAGCGGCGACGCGTTGTAAAGCCTGATCGAGCGTGACGCGCAGCACCGGGGTGCCCGGCGGAAAGGCTGATAGCAGCCGCGTGGGAAAGGCGGGTGACAGCACCACGAAATGCCCCGCGTCATCCTTGCTGCGGATCAGCCGACCGAAGGCCTGGGCCAGCTTGGCACGGATGATCCGGTCGTCATACTTGCTCCCACCACCCGCCGCGCGGCGCGCCTTGTGGAGAATATCGGGGCGCGGCCACGGCACCTGTTCCATGACCACGCAGCGCAAGGAATGCCCCGGCACATCCACCCCGTCGCGCAGCGCATCGGTGCCGATCAGGCTGGCACGCGGATCATCGCGGAAAATGTCGACCAGCGTGCCGGTATCGATCGGATCGACGTGCTGGGCATAGACCGGCAGGCCAGCGCGGGCCAAGCGGTCGGCAATCCGGCCATAGACCGCGCGCAGTCGTCGGATCGCGGTAAACAGGCCCAACACCCCGCCGTCCGACGCCTCGATCAGCCGCGCATAAGCCCCGGCGAGCGCGGGCAGATCGCCCTTCTTGATGTCGGTGACGATCAGCACCTCGGCGCGGGCGGCGTAATCGAACGGACTGTCCGCCGCCGACAGCAGCGGCGGGCTGTCGATATGCGCCGCGCCGGATCGCGCTATCGCGCTGGCCCAGTGGTCATCATCACTCGCGCGGTCGGTCAGTGTGGCGCTGGTCAGCAGCACCCCGTGCGCGGGTTCGAGCACGACGCGGGCGAAAGGCTTCATCGGGTCGAGCCAGCGCCGGTGGATCGCGACATCGAATTCACGCGCGTCGGAACGGTCAACCGCCAGCCAATCGACGAATTCGGGATCAGCCGGGCCGCCGAGCCGGTCAAGCAGCGCCTCCCACGCGGTGATCAGTTCGATCCGCCAGGTCAGCGCAAAGCGCGCGCCTTCGATGCGGGCGCGGCCTTGGGTGTCGAGCCAGTCGGGCGGATCGGTAAGGATCGCCTCCAGTCGCCCGCCGAGCCGGATCAGCGGCACGCGAATGGCGGCGAGCGCTTCGGCAGCATTGCTGGCCGCTTCGATCACCTCGCCGGGCAGGCCTGCCGCCTCGGTTTCGATCCCGTAACCTGCATCAATTCCGCCGCTTTCATCGCGGGCATAGGTCGCAGCGCGCACCGCGCCGAGCAACGCCTCAACCGGGCCGAAGGGGGCGTTTTCGGTGAGCCGTTGCAACCAGCCTTCCGACGGCAGCGTCAGCCCGGCCTTGCACGCCGCAGCGATGGCTTCGGCCCCGGCATCATCATAGCTGGCGAGATCGGCCAGCCGCGCGGCAAGACCCCGCCGCCGCCCGCGCGCCTCGCGCTCCGGCCCTATGATCCAGCGCCGCAGTTCGATCGCTTCCTGCCCCGAAAGCGTCGCCGCAAAGGTCGAATCTGCCGCGTCGAACACATGGTGGCCTTCATCGAAGATCAGCCGCGTCGGGCGCTGCGCCGGATCTCTGGCCCGCGCGGCATTGACCATCACCAGCGCATGATTGGCGATCACCAGATCGGCCTGCACGCTATCCCGCGCTGCGCGCTCGATGAAGCATTTGCGGTAATGCGGGCACCCGGCGTAGATGCACTCGCCCCGGCTATCGGTCAGCGCGGCAATCCCGCGCTTGCGGAACAGTGTGCCGAGCCAGCCGGGCAGGTCGCCCCCGACCATGTCGCCATCGCGGGTATAGCCGCCCCAGCGCGCCACCAATTGCGCCAAAATCGCCGCGCGCCCTGCAAATCCGCCTTGCAGCGCGTCCTCAAGATTCAGCAGGCAGAGGTAATTTTCACGCCCCTTGCGCACTACCACCGGGGGCGATCCATCGGCGCGCCGCGCAGGCCAAGCCCGGCGGCTTTCGGCGCGCAGTTGGCGTTGCAGGTTCTTGGTGAAGGTCGATACCCATACCGTGCCGCCGCTTTGCGCCGCCCACAGCGATGCAGGGGCAAGATAGCCCAGTGTTTTGCCGATCCCGGTGCCTGCCTGAGCAAGCGCAAGGTGGGGTCTACCGGGGGCCAAGCGCGGGGCAAAGACGCGCGCGGCGTCCTGCGCATAGGCGCGCTGGCCATCGCGCTGTTCGGCCCCTGCGCCGGTCAGCCGCGCCAGTTGATCGGCCACGGCGGGCGCTGTCAGTTCGACCTGCCGGGGCGCGGGGCGTTCGGCGGCATCCTCCCATTCGGGCAGGCGCGCAAACAGCCAGCGCTCGGCCTTCTCAGGCTTGATGATGTGGGGTTTGAGAACCTGCGCCCACGGCCAGCGCAGCCGTTCGAGCGATTGCAGCGCGCTCCACGCGCCTTCGCGTTCAAGCCACTCGGCATCGCGGCAAGCGGCAATCAGCGCCCCCGCCGCGCGCTGAAGCATTTCGGGCACGTCATCGTCGCCTTCGGGCAACGGCAGGCCCAGCGCTTCAGCGAGGCCGCGCGGGGTCGGCACGCAGAATCGCGCGGGGTGGATGAAGGCGAAGGCTTCGAGCAGGTCGAGCCCTGACAGATCGGGATAGCCCAACCGGCTCGACACCAGCGGTGCGTTGATCAGCAGCACCGGGGTGTCGGCGGCGGCCATGATCGCATCGCCTTTGGACACCGCATTGGTCGGTCCACCGGCGGCACGCAGCCAATGGCCGCCGTGGCTGGCGTGGAGCGCGGGCAGGCTGATGGGATCGGGCAGGGCGGCGGGAGGCGTCACGCCGCCTTGAATGGGCGAGGCAGGCGCGAATGTAAACGCACGCTTGCAACCAAGGCGCGGTTGCCTAATAGCCCGCCCACTATGACCATCACGCCCGAAGCTCTCATCACCGCAGCCCAAAACTCCAAGGCCTGGCCGTTTCAGGAGGCGCAGCGGCTTGCCAAGCGGCTGCCGCAGGGGAAGCCCGGCGGAGTGCTGTTTGAAACCGGCTATGGCCCATCGGGCCTCCCGCATATCGGCACCTTTCAGGAAGTGCTGCGCACCACGCTTGTGCGCCGTGCCTATGAGGCGCTGACCGGACAGCCCACCCGGCTGGTCGCGTTTTCGGATGATATGGACGGCTTGCGCAAGGTGCCCGACAATGTGCCGAACAAGGAGATGCTGGCGCGGCACATGGGCCTGCCATTAAGCCGCATTCCCAACCCGTTTGGCACCGAATATGAAAGTTTCGCCGCGCATAACAATGCGAAGCTGCGCGAATTCCTCGACCAGTTCGGGTTTGAATATGAGTTCGTCAGCTCGTCTGATTGTTACAATTCGGGCCGGTTCGATGACGCGCTGAAGGGCGTGCTCGCCAATTTCGGCGCGATCATGGACATTATGCTGCCGACCTTGGGCGAGGAACGGCGGCAGACCTATTCGCCGGTCATGCCGATTTCGCCAACCACCGGTGCGGTGTTGCAGGTGCCGATTGCCGTGGTGGACGCCGCCGCCGGGATTATCCGCTTCACCGATGAAGACGGCAACACCGTCGAGCAATCCGCCTTGGGCGGCATGGCCAAGTGCCAATGGAAGGTCGATTGGGCGATGCGCTGGGTCGCGCTGGGCGTCGATTACGAAATGTATGGCAAGGATTTGACCGACAGCGGCATTCAATCGGGCAAAATCGCCCGGGTGCTCGGCGGACACAAGCCCGAAGGCCTGATTTACGAGCTGTTCCTGGATGCCAAGGGCGAGAAGATTTCCAAGTCGAAGGGCAACGGCCTGACCATCGATGAATGGCTGCAATATGGCAGCGAGGAATCGCTGGGCTATTATATCTTCGCCGCTCCCAAGAGCGCCAAGCAATTGCACGCGGGCGTGATCCCCAAAGCGGTGGACGATTACTGGCAGTTCCGCGCCGCCTTGCCGGGGCAGGAAATTGACAAGCAATTGGGCAATCCGGTGTGGCACCTGCTGCGCGCGAATGAACGGCACGAAGGCGCACAGGCACCGGGTGCGGGCGATACGCTGCCGGTGCCGTTCAGCCTGCTGCTGAACCTTGTGGGCGTGCTGGGCGCAGGTGCGACGCGCGAAGCGGTGTGGTCATACCTTGGCAATTATGTCGCGGATGCCGATCCGGCGGCGCATCCGGCGCTGGATGTGCTGGTGGGCAAGGCGCTCGCCTATAACCGCGATTTTGTCGCGCCGACATTGCACAAGCGCGCTCCGGTGGGCGGCGAAGTGGCTGCATTGCAGGCGCTTGATGCGGCGCTTGCTGAAGCCGATCCCGCCACCGGCGCCGAAGATTTGCAGACCATCGTCTATGAAATCGGCAAGCAGGAAGCCTTCGGGTTCGACAATCTGCGCGATTGGTTCAAGGCGCTGTACGAAACCCTGCTGGGCAGCGAACAAGGCCCGCGCATGGGCAGCTTCATCGCGCTTTACGGGATCGCACCCACCCGGCAATTGATCGCTGAGGCGCTCGACCGCCGGTGATCCCCGCCTGCGCGGGGAATCACCGTGTTTCTAACCCCACGCGCGCGCGCGATACCATTTGGTGATGACGTATTTCGCGCCCCGTTCCACCGGCAAGCCGGCGTGCAACGTGGCTTCGTTGGGGCGGCCATCGGGCAGGGTGTTGTTCCAGATCAGCAGCAAACCGGGCTTGGGTTCGATCTGGATGCCGAGCGCGCTGAACACGTCCCGCGTGAGGGCGTGGTAACGTCAGAACCTGACGGGAAGCGAAATCACCAGGGCATAGTCGGGGCTGTCCTCGGTCAGCCCGAAACGCGCGGCGACATCGAGCAGTACGCCGCGATGGAGCAGTGAAGAGGCCCCGGTTGTCAGAAACGCGACCGTCCGGCTTCCCGAGTGACGACGCCGCGATGAAACTGCTCTATCTGATCTTGAACAGATCGGAAAAAGAGTGGGAGATGCCGCCTCGTGAATGGACCATGGCAAAGGCCCAGTTCGCCGTCATGTTCGGTGAGCGCTTTACCAAAGCCATGGCGGCGTAATGTTAAACCGCCCGCCCAAACACGAAATTAATGACACTCCCTGGGCATACCATTCCGGCAGAAGGTCTATCGCGCCGATGTCGCGATGATCTTCCCGGTTGCCGCTAGAGGCCGTCCTCGCAGACACGCCATCCCCGACGTCAAATCGATATCGGCCAAGGCAATGCTGGAGACGGCAAAGTGGCGCAAGGTCAGTTGGCGGCGCGGGACCAAGGGGCCGCTTGTCGCACGCTTTGCTGCCGTGCGCGTGCGTGTCGCCGATGGTCCGTCCCAGCGCATCCGGGACATGGGCGGCCAGCATCTGCCCGGCGAAGAGGTGTGGCTGGTCGGCGAACAGCGTTCGACCGGCGAGCGTAAATACTATCTCTCCAACCTGCCTGCCGGCGCGCCGATCAGGCAGCTTGCCGGGGCCATCAAGGCCCGGTGGGTCTGCGAACAAGGGCATCAGCAACTCAAGGAAGAACTTGGTCTCGATCACTTCGAGGGCCGATCATGGAAAGGGCTGCACCGGCACGCACTGATGACGATGATCGCTCTGGCCTTCCTGCAAGCACAGCGGCTCAAGCAGGCCGAAGGGGAAAAAAAGAATCGCCGGCCCGCCACCACAACCCAGCCTGCCAGCAATCAGACAAGCCATCCTTGACCACCTCACCAAACCGCCAGACCGGCCATGCCCACACTGCGGATGCTACACCTCAGACCCGCCATTCCAAAATCTGCCAAAGTAGTGCTAGTTGCACGCACGCTGGCACCAACGCTGGCGAGGGCGCTCTTATCGGGGACGGGGGCAGGCGCGGTCATGGCGCACGGCGTAGCAAGCCGCGCGGGCTACGCAAGTATCGCTGCGCATTGCCCTGCGGCGCAGGCGTGCTAGGCACGCAAATACAGGGGATCATGGGAGCAATGGTATGAGCCTTAATCCAAAGACCAAATATTCGGGCCTCGCAATGACCTTGCACTGGCTGGTGGCGATTGCGGTGATCGTTACCTGGAGAATTGCCGAAGCGGCCGAACACGCCCCGACGCGTGAGGCACGCGGCGAGATCATGGGCAATCACTTTGCGCTGGGCGTGGTGATCTTTTTGCTGGTGGCCACACGGTTTATCTGGCGACAGATGAACCCACCGCCCGCGCAGATCGCCAGCCACGCGCCGTGGGAAAAGACGTTGGCCAAGGCGACCCATCTGGCGATGTACACGCTGCTGCTGGCGATGCCGCTGGTGGGATGGTTTGCGATGTCGACCTATGGTTCGCCGATCAGTGTGTGGGGCGTGGTAGAGGTGCCCGCGCTGCCAGTGCCGGTGAACCCCGATCTGGCCGGAGAGATATTTGATCTTCACGCCATCGCCGGAACTACTTTACTGGTGCTGATTGCGGTGCATGTGCTGGCGACGTTGAAGCATACCTTCATCGACAAGGATGGAACGCTGTTCCGGATGCTGCCATTCGGATCGGTCAAACGCTGATGTGGCACGAAAAACCCCGCCGGAGCGATCCGGCGGGGTGTGTTCAGCAGCACTGATCCGCTTACCAGAAGAAGTCGTAGATGGTGTCCACCACTTCGCCCGTGGCCATGTCGACAAGCAGCACGTCGTCATAATAACGCACCCACTGATAGGGGGCATAGGTTGGCGGCAAGCGATAGGTATAGGGATCGCTGATATAGAACCGCGGTTGGTAAAACGCGCTGTGAAGGAAGAAGCCGATTTGCAAGCGGTTATAGCGATGTGAACGGTACGGCGCATAATACGCACCGGGACGATAGACGAAGTGGTTGGCACGCCGGTAATCGACCCAGTTGTAGCTGCGATTGCTGCGCCACCCGCGATCCCAGCGGCGGTAATCGCGGCGATCTGAATCGCGGTAGTTATTGCG
>JAHJSJ010000331.1 GCA_018830415.1 Alphaproteobacteria bacterium
CCGGTCAGCAGCCGGTCTTCGCCCAGCAGGCGGTTGATCAGCGTGGATTTGCCCGCATTGGGGCGTCCCACGATGGCGAGTTTCAACGGGCCGAGCGGGCGATCGTCCTCGTCCATCGCGGCGGCATAGGCGTCTTCGATCTCCTTCGCCTCTTCGTAGAGATCAGCCATGTTGCCGATGATCGGAAACAGCCCGCCGAACAGATCGGCAATGCCTTCGCCGTGCTCGGCTGATAGCGGCACCGGATCGCCAAGGCCAAGCGCATAGGATTCAAGCACGCCATGTTCGCCCGCCGATCCTTCGGCCTTGTTGGCGACCACCACCACCGGCACTTCCTGTTCGCGCAGATAGCGGCCGATTTCTTCGTCGAGCGGGGTCAGGCCCGCGCGTGCATCGACCACGAACAGTGCCGCGTCCGCGCCTTCAAGGCTGGCTTCTGTCTGAATCCGCATCCGGCCGGGCAGCGTATGCGCGTCCTCGTCCTCCCACCCGGCGGTATCAACTACGGTGAAATGCAAGCCTGCGATATCAGCATCGCCCATGCGCCGGTCACGTGTAACGCCCGGCTGATCATCGACCAGCGCGAGTTTCTTGCCCACCAGCCGGTTGAACAGCGTGGACTTGCCGACATTGGGGCGGCCGATAATGACGACCGTGGGTTTTTGGGGCGAGGACATGATCGCCGCCAAGTGGGCGCAAATGCGCTGGTTTGCAAGCGGTGCGGGCGCAGCCCTGCCTATGCCTTAACCCTTGCGGACGACCGGTGGGTTTTCGCCCAAATCTTCGTACCACGCTTCGACCGGGCCAGTCAGCTTGATCGTCAGCGGCTGGCCCTTGCGATCAAGGCTTTTGCCCGCCTGCACCCGCACCCAGCCTTCGGACACCGAATATTCCTCGATATCGGTGCGCACGCGGTCTTTGAACCGGATGCCGACGCCGCGTTACAGCTTTTCGGAATCGAAGAATGGGCTTCGCGGATTCACCGAAAGGTGATCGGGCGGCACATCCGCGCCAGTGGCGGCGGGGGTAGTTTCGGGTGCGGGTTTGGGGGTTTCATCGTTCATGCGCCCGCCCTTAATCGGCAATCAGCAAGCCTTCAAGCGTGTTGCGCTTGCCCTTTTGCGCGGAGCGGGATAGAGGCGCTCGCTAATACGCGCGGGGTGCCTTAGCCGGTTTCCCCGCGCGGCTTCGTTCGGGCATGCGGGCGTGGCGAAATTGGTAGACGCGCCAGATTTAGGTTCTGGTATCGCAAGATGTGGGGGTTCGAGTCCCTTCGCCCGCACCAAATTCGCCTCGAACCGCATTCGTCACGGATGGGGCCGCACCCACGAAAATTTTTGGCAAGAAGGCTTCAGACCAGTCACCATGCAGACCAAGCAGACCGTCAACGAAGGGCTCAAGCGCGCCTATCTCATCACGATCCCCGCCGCCGATCTCACCGCGAAGATCGACGCCGAGATCAAGAAGGTGGCCCCGCAAGTGCGGATGCCCGGCTTCCGCCCGGGCAAGGTGCCCGCCAATCTCGTCAAGAAAATGCACGGCGAAGCCCTGCATGGGCAGGTGGTGAACGACACGATCCGCGAATCGGTCGATCAACTGCTGCGCGATGAAGCGCTGCGTCCCGCCATGCAGCCCGAAATCGGGCTCAATGAAGCTTATGCGGAAGGCAAAGACGCGCTGATCAGCGTCAGCCTCGAAGTGTTGCCGACCATTGATGCGCCGAGCACCGATGGCCTCAAGCTGGAAAAGCTGGTGGTTCCGGTCACCGACGCGCAGATTGATGAAGCGCTGGCGGGTATCGCGGGCCAGAACAAAAGCTACAAGGACGCGGCCAAGACCAAGAAAGCGGCGGACGGCGACCAACTGATCATCGATTTCGTCGGCAAGCTGGACGGCGTAGAATTTGACGGTGGCAAGGCGGAAGACGCGGCGCTGGTGCTGGGTTCGGGCACCTTCATCCCCGGCTTTGAAGATCAGCTGGTGGGTGTGAAGACGGGCGCGGAAAAGACCATCACCGTCACCTTCCCGGCCGAATATCAGGCCGATCATCTGGCGGGCAAGGAAGCGACCTTCGACATCACCGTCAAAGCGGTGAAGGTTGAAACCGAAACCCAGATTGACGAAGATTTCGCCAAGAACCTCGGGCTGGATAGCCTTGAGAAGCTGAAGGAAATCATGAAGGCGCAGCTGGAACAACAGACCGCTGGCCTGACCCGCACCCAGATGAAGCGCGCCCTGCTCGATCAGCTGGCTGCTGGCCACAGTTTTGAAGTGCCGGGCACGATGGTTGAGGCTGAATTTGCGCAGATCTGGTCGCAGTTGCAGCAAGAAGCAGCCAATGATGAGGACGCCGCTGCGGCGCTCAAGCAGATCGAGGACGAGAAGGACGAATACAAGGCGATTGCAGAACGCCGCGTGCGTCTGGGCCTGCTGCTGTCCGAAATCGGCCAAGCGAACGGCGTTGAAGTGACTAGCCAAGAAATGGGAATGCTGGTTCAGCAGGCGGCTGCGCAATACCGCGCCGAGGATCGTGAACGGTTCATCCAATACATCCAGTCCGAACCGATGGCCGCCGCCCAGCTGCGCGCGCCCTTGTACGAAGACAAGGTGGTCGATTTCCTGTTCGACAAGGCTGAGGTTACGGAACGCGAAGTGACCGTTGAGGAGCTTCAGGCCGCGATCGAAGCTGAGGAAACCGCGCCCGCGCCTGCGCCGAAAAAAGCTCCAGCCAAAAAGAAGGCTCCGGCGAAAAAAGCTGAAGCCAAGGCAGACGCTCCCGCTGAGGAAAAGCCTGCCGCCAAGAAGGCCCCTGCCAAAAAGGCAGCCGCAAAGCCTGCGGATGCTGAACCCGAAGCCAAGAAGCCTGCGCCGAAGAAGGCTCCGGCCAAGAAGCCTGCGGCTAAAAAGTAATTAGCGCCCGCGCGGGGGGATCATTCCCCTGCCGGTTCCCACCGTTTGAACGAAGGCGCGGGCAGTTTCGCTGTCCGCGCTTTTTCGTAGGCTGCGCCTGCTTTCAGCACCGCGTGATCCTCCCACTTGGCACCAAGGATGCTGAGGCCCACCGGTAGGCCCTCAATCGCGCCCATCGGCACGGTGAGGTGCGGATAGCCTGCAATCGCCGAAGGGCTGCCGAACCCGATCGAGCCATTGAAATTGTCACCATTGACCAGATCGCTCACCCAGGCAGGGCCGCGTGTGGGGACGACAAGGAATTGCACGTCATTATCTGCCATCAGCTTATCGAGTGTTTCCGGCCCGGCGATCCTGAGTGCATTGGCGCGCGCGGTTTCGTAGGCTGCGCGGTCGGTGGTGGCTTCGGCCAGTTCGAACAATTCCTGCCCGAACCAGCGCATTTCCGTATCGGCGTGCGCGGTATTGAAAGCGATCAGATTGGCGAGGCTGCGCGGGGTTGCGCCTTCCTTGAGCGCGGGGATTGAGGCGAGATATTTGCCCATCTCCTCGCGCAGTTCGAACATCATTACGGTGAAGCTGCCCTCAAACATCTGGCGGTTCGGTTCAAAGCTGATGTCCACCAGCACCGCGCCCGCACGCTCCAGATCGGTGAGTGCGGTGTTGAACACCGCGGCCAGATCAGCGCGGTTGCCAACAGAATCACGCATCACCCCGATCCGCACGCCTTGCAGCGAAAACGTATCAAGGCCCGCTGTGTAATCCGCCACCCGCCTCGCCTCTAGCGTTGCCGGATCGGCGGGGTCTTCGCCGGCGATGGCGTTCAGCAGCAGCGCCGCATCATGGACGGTGCGGGTCATCGGCCCGGCGGTGTCCTGCGTGCTGGAAATCGGCACAATGTGGGTGCGGCTGACGATCCCGACGCTCGGTTTGAAGCCGACGACGCCGTTGATGGATGCGGGGCAGGTGATCGATCCGTTGGTTTCGGTGCCAATCGCCCCCCACGCAAACCCCGCCGCAACCGCCGCCCCGCTGCCAGCCGACGAACCGCAGGTGTTGCGATCAATCGCGAAAGGGTTGCGGGTGAGCCCGCCAATTGCGCTCCACCCGCTGGTGGAGCTGTTCGAGCGGATATTGGCCCATTCGGAAAGGTTGGCCTTGCCTAGCACCACGCCGCCTGCGCGGCGCAGATTGGCGATCAGCGGCGCATCACGACCGGTCATGTTGTGTTTGAGCGCCAGTGACCCTGCGGTGGTGGCGAATTCGCGCGTTTCGATATTGTCCTTGATCAACACGGTGCGCCCGGCCAGCAGCGTCCCTGCCTCGGCGGCGGCTTTGGCGAGATCGGGCGCTTCTGGGTTGTAGACGATCACCGTATTCAGCATCGGCCCGGCATCGTCGAACGCTGCGATCCGGGCGATCTCAGCCTCGGCTTGCGCGGCGGCATCCTGACCCGGATCGGCCAAGGCAGAGGTTGCGGCGGTGGCGAGCAACAGGGCGAGGCCCGAACGGGCAATGGCGTGGTTGGTCATAGGGTGAGAGTTTGCCACGTCTGCGCGCCGCGACAAGAGGTAAAACGCTCTGCTAACCTCGGCAAATTCACAGGCGGCGTGGTAAACGCACTTGAAATTGCCCCCCCGCCTCCGACATAGCCGTATCGGCACTTACGAAGGACACGCACCTCTCATGATCGATCTGTTCGGCAATTCCGGCGAAACCTATGGCTCCCAGGGCCAGTTCACGCGCGATCCCTACACTGGTGCGCTGGTGCCGGTGGTGGTCGAAC
Organism: Alphaproteobacteria bacterium; assembly: GCA_018830415.1. Taxonomy (GTDB): domain Bacteria; phylum Pseudomonadota; class Alphaproteobacteria; order Sphingomonadales; family Sphingomonadaceae; genus Erythrobacter. The sequence continues at coordinate 4,697 of JAHJSJ010000331.1, forward strand.
AGACCAGCCGGGGCGAACGCAGCTTCGACATTTTCAGCCGCCTGCTGCGCGAACGTATCGTGTTTGTTACCGGGCAGATCGAAGACGGCATGGCCTCGCTTGTCACCGCACAGCTGTTGTTCCTCGAAAGCGAAAACCCGTCAAAGCCGATCAGCATGTATATCAACTCGCCCGGCGGCGTGGTGACGGCTGGTCTGCAGATTTACGACACCATGCAATACATCAAGTCGCGCGTGTCGACCGTTTGCATGGGGCAGGCCGCCAGCATGGGCAGCTTCCTGCTTGCTGCGGGTGAGCCGGGGATGCGGATTGCGCTGCCCAATGCGCGGATCATGATCCACCAGCCTTCGGGCGGGGCGCGCGGGATGGCATCGGATATCGAGATTCAGGCACGCGAAATCCTGCGCATCCGTTCGCGCATGAACGATCTTTACGTGAAGTTCACCGGCCGCAGCTTAGAAGAAATCGAAAAGGCGATGGACCGTGACACCTTCCTTGAAGCCGAGGAAGCCAAGGCGTTCGGCTTGGTTGACAAGGTGTTCGAAACCCGGCCCGAAACCGAGGAAAACGGCGGCGAAGAAGGTTCGGGCGGCGCGCCAGAGTAAGGGCGCATAGCTCACCTGCACCGGGGTGGGACAAGCGCGGCAGGGGCGCATTTTTTCCGCCGCTTCGTGCCAGCCTGCGCTATGGGGACAACACGAATTCTTGCGTCATGTGTTGATTCATTTGGTGTGAGAGATACATTTGACGAATCTGCCGCGCGCGCGACGGCGCGCCGTGCGGCGGATTTGAGGATACAGGAATGACCAAATTGAGCGGATCTGACAGCAAGAGCACCCTCTATTGCAGCTTCTGCGGGAAGTCGCAGCACGAGGTGCGCAAGCTGATCGCTGGCCCCACCGTGTTCATCTGCGATGAATGCGTAGAGCTGTGCAACGACATCATCCGCGAAGAAACCAAGGCGGGGATTGCTGGCAAGAAAGACGGCGAAATCCCCACGCCAATGGATATTTTCACCACGCTCAATGATTATGTCATCGGGCAGGACCGGGCCAAGCGCGTGCTCGCGGTTGCGGTTCACAACCATTACAAGCGGCTGAAACATTCGGGCAAGGCGGGCGATGTCGAACTCGCCAAGTCGAACATCCTGCTGGTCGGGCCGACCGGTTCGGGCAAGACGCTGCTGGCGCAGACGCTGGCGCGCACGTTTGATGTGCCCTTCACCATGGCCGACGCCACCACGCTGACCGAAGCGGGTTACGTGGGCGAAGACGTTGAGAATATCATCCTCAAGCTGCTGCAAGCATCCGATTACAACGTCGAAAAAGCGCAGCATGGGATTGTCTATATTGACGAGATCGACAAGATCACTCGCAAGGCGGAAAACCCCTCGATCACCCGCGATGTTTCGGGCGAAGGCGTGCAGCAAGCGCTGCTCAAGCTGATGGAAGGCACCACCGCTTCGGTGCCGCCGCAGGGCGGTCGCAAGCATCCGCAGCAGGAATTCCTGCAAGTCGACACCACCAACATCCTGTTCATCTGCGGCGGCGCCTTTGCCGGGCTGGACAAGATCATCGCTGACCGCCTGCAAAAACGTTCGATCGGCTTTGGCGCGCACGTCGCTGATCCGGACAAGCGCCGCGTGGGCGAACTGCTCGAAAAGAGCGAGCCGGAAGATCTGCTCAAGTTTGGCCTGATCCCTGAATTCGTCGGCCGCCTGCCGGTGATCGCCACGCTGCACGATCTTGATGTCGATGCGCTGGTGACGATCCTGAACGAGCCGAAGAATGCGCTGGTCAAGCAGTACCGCAAGCTGTTCGAGCTGGAAGACGTGGAATTGACCTTTACCGACGATGCGCTGCGGGCGATTGCCGAACGCGCGATCCTGCGCAAAACCGGCGCGCGCGGCCTGCGTTCGATTGTCGAAGGCCTGCTGCTCGATACGATGTTCGACCTGCCCGACATGGACGGCGTGACCGAAATCGTGATCGACAAGGACGTGGTCGAAGGCAAGAAAGACCCGATCCGGGTGATCGGCGGGGAAGAGAAGAAGGAAGAAGCGGCGTAGCCAGTGCGCGCCGCGCTTCTTTCGCTGCTTGCCGCGCTCGCTGCGACCATCGTTCCAATAGCGGCCTCATCCGAGCAGGCAGAGGCCGAACCGGAAAAGCCGCGGCTCAATTGTCAGGCTGGCCCAGTGGAGCGCTATTTCGACGGCGTGCAATGGAATGTTTTCGCCTGCGACGATGGGGCCAGCATTGTCGTGGTCACTGGCCCGAAGTCGCCGAGCGACCTCAGTTTTTATTTCATCATTTATCCCAAGGACGGAACCTACAAGCTCCATGGCGAGGGCAATGGCGACAAGGACTTGACCCGCCCTGCCTATGAGGCGCTGTCTGCAATGTCCGACGATGATTTTCGCGCACTCCATGCCGAGGCGACTGCGGCGGTGCGGACGGATTCGTCATTTTCCTGATCCCCAAAGCAAAACCCCGTCCAGCCTTGGAGGAGGGCTGAACGGGGTCGGTTGCAGCGCCGTCCCGGTGGGGAGGGGATGGGGGATTTGGGGCAGCGCTATTTCGTCCGATTATGCGGGCAGGAACACGCCGTCGGTGACGTGGATCACGCCGTTTGATGTCATGACGTCGGCAGTCGTGACCGTGGTCTTGCCGCCCGCGCCATCGGTAATCACGACCTTGCCATCCACCAATTGTGCCGTCAGCGTTCCGCCTGCGACAGTGGTGATGGTGGCGGAACCGCCGTTCGCGTTGATGAGGCCGATCAGATCACCCGCTGTCACCTTGCCCGCCACCGCGTGGTAGGTGAGGATGCCGGTCAGCGTGCCCTTGTTTTCCGGCTTCACCAGCGTTTCAACCGTTCCGGCAGGCAGCTTGGCGAAGGCGGCGTCGGTCGGCGCGAACACGGTAAACGGGCCGGGGCTGGAGAGGGTTTCAACCAGACCCGCAGCCTGCACTGCGGCGACCAGCGTGTTGTGCGCGCCGGTGCTGATTGCGGTTTCGACGATATTGGCTTCAGCCTTCGCTGCGGCCTTGTGATGATCGGCCATCGCAGGTGCGGCGACAAGGCCGGTGGTCGCGGCCAGCGCGGCGGCGATGATGGCTGCAAAGTTAGTCTTGGGGGTCACAGTAAGGATCTCCTTTAAGGGGAATGTCACGTCTGCAAGCCCTTTCGCTTGCCCCCAAGCTACGCAGGTCAGTGGCGTGCAGATGCGCATAAATTGCAAATGGAGATGAATTGCCGCTTGTCAGCGACGAAGCGAAACGGCGTCAGACGCGGGTGAAATCGCCCTCTGCGACCACTGGGCCTGCGTCCACTCCGGCAGGCTTGCCGCCCAACGGCTCCTGCGTCAGCAGCAGGCGCGCGCCATCATTCAGGCCCGACGCAATATCAGCCGGAAGGGTCATGCTGCGCACTTGCCCCGGCGCCACCACACCAAGCGATTTGAGCTCGCCGCCGCCCGCAGGCACCAGCCACAATTCGTGATCATGCACCCCGTCAGCAGTAAGCCCGATGGCCGCAACCAGCATCCGTTCGCTTTCGGGGATGTAAGTGACATCGAGCCGCAACCCGGTGTCGCCAATCGGCACGGTGGCCACCATTGGCGCAGCCGCCGCGATCTGCGCGGGCGTATCACCGGGGGCCTCCACCGGGGCATTGCCGGGCGCGAAAACAAGCAACGTCAGCGCTATCGCCGCAGCGGCAGAGGTCAAACCCGCCACCCATTGCCAGCGCCGCACGCGGGCTTCGAGTGCGATGACAGTGCCCTGCGCAGGTGCCTGCTGCGACGAGAGCGCAGCCATCCGCGCGGCGATACCGTCCCACACATGCGCGCCGGGTTCTGCGCCGGGGATCGCATCGGTCAGCGGCGCGAACCAGTCGTCCCACCATTGCTTGCGCCACGCAAAGTCGGGATCGGTCGCATATTTCCCGCGCGCGGCAAGCAATTCCTCGCCTTCAAGCAGGCCCAATGCCCATTCGGCGGCGATCATTGGGTCGTCGCGCTGCACGCCGCTGTCTGGAGTGTTGTCAGAGCCACTCATGCCGCCTCACTCGCTTCGAGACAGGTGCGCAGGCGTTGCAGCCCACGCCGGATCCAGCTTTTCATCGTGCCCAATGGCACATCGGCGGCTTCGGCCAATTGCGCATAGGTGTGGCCTTCAAAAAATGCTGCGCGGATGTGGCCCTGAGTGCGGTCATCCAGCGCGCCAAGGCACTTGTGGATCTGCGCAGCCTGTTCGGCATCCACCATGAGCATATCGGCCAGCGGAGCCTCATCTGGCAGCGGTGCGGCCTCTTCCACCGGCACCGCCCCGCCGCGCACCTTGCCGGTGCGCAGCCGGTCAATCGCGCGATTGCGGGCAAACGCCGCCAGCCACGCAATCGGGCTGGCGCGTTCAGGGTCATAGCGGTCAGCCCGCTGCCACAGATTGATATAGACGTCCTGCAAGGCGTCCTCGGCCTCCTTCTGGTCGCCCAAGATACGCAAGGTTATGCCGAACAGCTTCACACGCGTGGCGCGGTAGATTTCTTCCAGCGCGGACTGATCGCCGTTGGCAAGCCGCGCCATGGCGTCGCGCAGTGCCTGGCGCGCTTCGGCGCTGGCGGGGCGGGGATGTGCGGCCATCAGCACCCCTGCCCGCATGGATTTTCGCCGCTTTCGACCTGCAAGGTGGAATGGCCGACCCCGAACCGTTCTTCAAGCGAGGCAGCAACATCACGCAGGAAACTGTCCGATGCAGGCCTGCCCGGCATCATCAGATGCGCGGTCAGTGCGGTTTCGGTGGTCGACATCGGCCAGACGTGCAGATCATGCACCGCCGTCACCCCGTCAAAGCTGGCGAGGTGCTGCTTAACCTCGGCCAGATCGATCCGCGCAGGTGCGGCGAGCAGCCCCATCGTCAGGCTGTCTCGCGCCAGCCCCCAGGTGCCCCACGCGATCACCGCAACGATGACGATACTGACCAGCGGATCGATCCACCACAGGCCGGTGACAATGATGGCAACCCCTGCCGCCACCACGCCCAGCGATACCAGCGCATCGGCGGCCATGTGGAGATAGGCGCCCTTGACGTTGAGATCGTCCTGACCGCGTAAAAACAGCATGGCGGTAAATGCGTTGATGCCGACTCCGATCCCGGCGACGATCACCATCACCATGCCTTCGGGCTGCTGCGGGGTCATCAAGCGGTGGAACGTCTCGAACAGGATCGCCCCGATCGCCACCGCCAGCAGCAGCGCATTGGCGAGCGCGGCGAGGATGGTCGAGCTTTTGTAGCCATAGGTAAACCGGCCCGAAGGCGGCTGGCGCGCGGCGATGCTGGCGACCCAGGCGAGTGCCAATGCCAGCACATCCGAAAGATTATGCCCGGCATCCGCCACCAGCGCCATTGAGCCATAGAGGAACCCCGCCGCCGCCTCGATCACCACAAAAGCGAGGTTCAGCGTGATTCCGATCACAAAAGCGCGGCCAAAACTGGCCGGGCCATGGTGGTGCCCATGCGCGTCGTGCAGCCCGTGACAATCGGACGCCCCCTCGGACGCTGCGCCGCCGAGTGCATGGCTATGATCGGGATGGGGATGAGCGTGCATTGGCAATCAGTTATAGACGCAAGCATCAAGCCCGTCACGCCTGACGATGCCGATCCGGCGTTCAATATTGTTACCGTGGCGCGCGAGCCACCCACCGGGGTTCTTGACGCTACGTTTCTTGGGGCTGGGCAGGGCAGCGGCCATGCGGCTGGCCTCGTCAGCGGAAAGCCGCGCTGCGGAATGGCCGAAGTAACGCTGCGCACCGGCCTCTGCGCCATAGGTGCCGATCCCGGTTTCCGCGACGTTGAGATAGACCTCCATGATCCGCCGCTTGCCCCACACCGCCTCGATCCAGAAGGTGAACCACGCCTCCAGCCCCTTGCGGAAAAACCCGCCGCCCTGCCACAGGAACACGTTTTTGGCGGTCTGCTGGCTGATGGTTGATCCGCCGCGCTGGCGTTCCCCCGCCAGACGTTCCTCGATCGCCTGTTCGATCGCTTCGGCGTCAAAGCCGAAATGTTCGCAGAATCGCGAATCCTCCGCCGCGATCACGGCTGACACCAGATTGCGATCAATATTGTCGAGGCTTTCCCAGTCCTTGGTGATGCCGTTCCCGTCCATCACCATGGTCGCGGTGACGGGGACAGGCAGCCATTTGAACGCCACCACCAGCAACAAGGTGACGCCAACGAACCACAAAATGGCTTTGGCAAAAATACGCGCGAGGGTGAGGGCCATGCAATCCGCCTTAGCGAAGACAATCGCGGCGGGGAAGCATCGCTGCTTGCAGGGTGGGCGATGTTCCGCAAATGTTTCACGTGAAACATTGCTGCATCATACGAAAAGGGCACCGCGATCACTCGCAGCGCCCTTTCTATTGCACCCTAAGCAGGGTCTAGCGGGGGTCTAGGCGGACCTAGAGTGGGTTAAGCCATCCCTGGCATCAGCCGTTCACCCGCAATCCGCTGCATCGCCTTTTGCAGCTTTTCAAACGCGCGTACTTCGATCTGGCGGATGCGTTCGCGGCTGACGTCGTAGGCCTGCGACAATTCTTCGAGCGTCTGCGGCTTTTCGGTCAGGCGGCGTTCGGTCAGGATGTGGCGTTCGCGATCATTCAGGCTGCCCATCGCTTCGGCCAGCATCGCCATGCGCATCTGCGATTCCTCGGCCTCGGCCACGGTTTCGTCCTGCAGGGGGCGATCATCGGTCAGCCAATCCTGCCATTCGCCCGCGCCTTCTTCGTCCCCGCGCAAGCTGACGTTGAGCGAGGCATCGCCGCCCATCATCATCCGGCGGTTCATGTTGACGACTTCCTGTTCCGGCACGCCCAGATCGGTGGCGATCTTGGTCACGTCCTCAGGCGACAGGTCGCTGTCTTCGTAAGCTTCGAGCTGTTTCTTCATCCGGCGCAGGTTGAAGAACAGCTTCTTCTGCGCGGCGGTGGTGCCCATTTTGACAAGGCTCCACGAACGCAGGATGAACTCCTGCATCGAGGCCTTGATCCACCACATCGCGTAGGTCGCGAGGCGGAAGCCGCGATCGGGTTCGAATTTCTTGACGCCCTGCATCAACCCGACATTGCCTTCGGAAATGAGGTCAGCCACGGGCAGGCCATAGCCGCGGTATCCCATCGCGATCTTCGCGACGAGCCGCAGGTGGCTGGAAACAAGCTGGGCCGCTGCTTCGGGATCTTCGTGTTCCTGATACCGCTTGGCGAGCATGTATTCCTGCTCGGCGGTCAAGACCGGGAACTTGCGGATTTCCGACAGATAACGATTGAGGCTCTGCTCACCGTTAAGCGCCGGGAGCGGAGTGGGCTTCTTTCGGGCACTTTGGGACTTGGTCACTATTGGCCTAACCTTTCTTGTGTCGACCGCTTGCGCCGAACCCCTGATGGGCATCCGGCGAACTGGGCCACGGGGTTACATATAGACTGATTCTTTGCAGTTGTGTGCAACTTTCATCGATCAGATTATCGCAGTTGGTCGATCAGTTCCTGCATATCGCGGGGCAGATCACTGCGGAAATGGAGCATTTCACCGTTCACTGGATGGACAAACCCCAGCTCGGCTGCGTGCAGCGCCTGCCGGGTGAACCCCAGTTCTTCAAATACGGGACGCAGGGGCTTTGGGATGCGGGCATAAGCAGGATCTCCCAATAGGGCATGACCGATTGATGCAAAGTGAACGCGCACCTGGTGGGTCCTGCCGGTTTCAAGACGGCATTCGATCAAGGCGGCGGACTCGAACCGTTCAATCAGCTTGTAATGCGTAACCGCCGTTTTCCCGCGTGAGGAATTGTTGGGCAGCACCGTCATTTTCTTTCGGTCAGCGTCCGACCGTCCAACCCGCGCGTCGATCGTGCCTTCGGCGGGTGAGGGGTGCCCGGCGCACACCGCGAGATAGCGGCGGTGGACGGAATGCGCGGCAAATTGCGCGGCAAGCCCTTCGTGCGCGGCATCGCTTTTGGCGACCACCAGCAGGCCGGACGTGTCCTTGTCGATCCGGTGGACGATGCCGGGCCGCGCAACCCCGCCGATGCCGGAAAGTTGGCCCCGGCAGTGGTGCAGCAGCGCATTGACCAGCGTGCCGGTGTAATTCCCCGCCGCTGGATGCACCACCATGCCCGCAGGCTTGTCGATCACGATCAGGTGTTCGTCTTCGTAAACGACCGTCAGCGCGATGTCTTCGGGCGCGGCTTCGGCGGCAATGGCGGGCGGGATTTCGATGCGGAACGGCGTATCGGCGGCGACTTTGGCCGAGGCTGAGGCCGCCGGCTTGCCCGCAACCTCCACCCGGCCATCGTCAATCAAGCCCTGCACCCGTGCGCGGCTCAGCCCGGTGGCTTCCGCCAACGCCTTGTCGAGCCGGGCGGAGGAAAGGGTGGTGCCGGTGATGATTTCGGGAACGGTCATGCTATGGCCATGCGTGATGGAACTCGAAGTGACAAGGGAAGCCCTCGCCGCCATGCGCGCTACCGCCGTCGCCGCGCATCCGCTGGAGGCGTGCGGGCTGTTGCTGGGGGCGGGCGCGCGGATCACCGAGGCGCGCGAAACCGCCAATGTTCACCGCGCACCTGCCACCCATTTCGAAATCGATCCGCAAGCCTTGATCGACGCGCACCGCGCCGCGCGCGATGGCGGCCTGCAGGTGCTGGGCTATTACCACTCGCACCCCAATGGCGCACCCGAACCTTCGGCCACCGACCGCGCGATGGCCGCGCATGACGGGCACATCTGGGCGATCATAGCCGGGGGCGAGGTGCGGTTCTGGCGTGATGGTGATGAGGCGTTTGCCGCTCTTTCCTTTACCATCATCGAAAGCTAGAACCGCGCCATGATTTCCCAGACCGATCTTGCCGCGATGCTGTGTTCGCGGCTGTGCCATGACATGCTCTCCCCCGTCGGCGCGCTGGCCAACGGGCTTGAACTGCTCGCCGATGAACAAGACCCCGAAATGCGCGCGCGCTGCATGGAACTGCTCGAACAATCGGCGCGAATCAGCGCCGACAAGCTCAAGTTTTTCCGGCTGGCGTTTGGCGCGGCGGGCGGCTTTGGCGAAGCGATCCCGATTGACGAGGCCAAAAGCGTGATCGACGCGCTTGCTTCGGATGCCAAGCGGGTGGAAATCCACTGGGCGATTGCCGAGCCGAGCCTGCCCAAACCGGCGGTCAAGGTGCTGCTCAACCTCGCGCAGATTGCGCTGGATGCGCTGGTGCGCGGCGGGACGCTCGATATCGGGGCGGAACGGCGCGATGGCGCGGTTGAAATCGTGGCGCGCGCGCGCGGCGACAGGATCGCGTTTGACGAAACCATAGGCCGCGCGTTGCAGGGCGATCTCGCGCCCGGCGAAGTTACCAGCCGCACCGCCGCCGCGCATATGATCGCGGTGCTGGCCGAGGAGATGGACGGCGGGTTGCAATACAAGCTGGGCGATGGCGCGCTGGTGCTGGGCGCGGTGTTGCCTGAGCCTGATGGCATGATCGGATAAGGAACGCAGATGGCGGGTGAGGACGAACTGGTTCACGAAGAACGCCTTTCGCCCAATCACGATGAACGCAGCTTGCCGATTTCGATGGCGGTGCTGCATTACACCGAGATGAAGCCGGTCAGCGCCGCGATCGAACGCCTGACTGACCCCGAAGCCAAAGTCAGCGCGCATTACCTGATTTCCGAAGAAGGCCGCGTCATCCGGCTGGTGCCCGAACACGCCCGCGCCTGGCACGCTGGCGCTTCGTTCTGGCGCGGCATTCCCGATGTCAATTCGGCGAGCATCGGGATAGAGCTGGATCATCCCGGCCACGCGCCCGAGAATGGGGGCTATCGCGGATTTGCAGATAGCCAGATCGATGCGCTGATCCCGCTGCTGGCGCGGATCGTGCAGCAATATGACATCCCGCGCGCCAATGTGGTGGGGCATTCCTGCGTTGCGCCGATGCGAAAACTCGATCCGGGCGAGCTGTTTCCGTGGGATCGGCTGGCGCAATACAACCTGTGCCTGCCGCGCCCGACCTGCCTGATGGCGGGCGATCCGTTTCCCAATGATGGCGCATTCTACCTCGCGCTCGAACGGTTCGGTTATGATGTTACCGATGGGCACAAGGCGGTGGAAGCGTTTGAGAGGCGCTGGCGGCCCGAACTCATCACCGGCGTGGTGGACGGCGAACTGGCCGCAATCCTGTGGCAATTGCTGTTAGACCGCGATCAGGGGCGCACGCGATAGCGGCGGTAAGCGTATTCGGCAGGTTCAGCCGGGATTGGGATCCGGCGGGCGATGAGAGGGAGAGTGGGATGATCAGAAAATTGACGGCCGAGTTTGTCGGCACATTCTGGCTGGTGTTCGGGGGCTGCGGATCGGCGGTGCTGGCGGCGGGCTTCCCCGAACTGGGGATCGGCTTTGCGGGCGTGGCGCTGGCGTTCGGGTTGACGGTGCTGACGATGGCCTATGCGGTCGGCGGCATATCGGGCGGGCATTTCAACCCGGCGGTGTCGCTTGGCCTTGCGATTGGCGGGCGGTTTTCGTGGGGTGAACTGGCGCCTTACTGGGCGGCGCAGGTGCTGGGGTCGTTCACGGCCGCTGGCGTGTTGTTCGTGATCGCCAGCGGGATGCCGGGGTTTGAAGCCGGGGGCTTTGCCTCCAACGGCTATGGCGAGTTGTCGCCCGGCGGCTATTCGATGCAATCTGCGCTGGTGATCGAAGTGGTGCTGACCGCAGGCTTCCTGATCGTGATCCTTGGCGCGACGTCGTCCAAGGTGCCAGCGGGCTTTGCCCCGATTGCGATTGGCCTTGCGCTCACGCTGATCCACCTGATCTCGATCCCGGTGACCAACACCTCGGTCAATCCGGCGCGTTCGACCGGCGTGGCGTTCTATGCCGAGACGGCGGCGGTGGGGCAGTTGTGGCTGTTCTGGGTCGCACCACTGGCGGGCGCTGCCTTGGGCGCGCTGATCTGGAAGGTGCTGCTGGCAGGCAGCGAAGATTGATCGCGCGAACCTTTGCCAATTCCTGACGCTGCGCCTATATGCGCGGCGTCAGGGGGCCTGAGGCAGCCGCG